>SBFL01000298.1 GCA_006227965.1 Bacteroidota bacterium
CGTAAAGGAGGAAGACCTGCACTGGGTGCGCCCGGACCTGGCCCTGGAGGCGGGCCAGGAGATGGAAGTACAGGCGCGCATCCGCTACCGGCAGAAGCTGCAACCCGCAGTCCTGCACAAAATTGGAAGCGGGATGTACGTGGATTTCCGGGAGGCCCAATCTGCCATTACCCCCGGGCAGTTCGTCGCCTGGTATCAGGGCGATGAACTCATCGGTTCCGGGGTGATCTCCTGAACCTTATCTTTGAAGGAACAACAAACCCACACCGATGAAGCAAAAGGTCACGGAATTATTCGACATTAACTACCCCATTGTTCAGGCAGGTATGATCTGGGCCAGTGGCTGGCGACTTGCATCAGCAGTGGCCAATGCGGGCGGACTGGGCCTGATAGGTGCCGGAAGCATGTATCCGGAGGTATTGAGAGAGCATATCCGAAAATGCAAAAAGGCCACGTCCGGTTCCTTTGGGGTGAATGTACCTATGCTGTATCCCCAGATCGATGAATTAATGCGGATCATTATTGAAGAAGGAGTCAAAATCGTCTTTACCTCGGCAGGAAACCCAAAAACCTGGACCGAATATCTGAAGACGCATGGGATTACCGTGGTCCACGTGGTGAGCAGCGTTGCATTCGCCCTCAAGGCACAGGAGGCAGGAGTGGATGCAGTGGTAGCTGAAGGATTTGAGGCCGGGGGGCACAACGGACGGGACGAAACCACCACCCTGGCCCTCATCCCGGCCGTACGGGAAAAGATCCGCATTCCCCTGATCGCTGCCGGTGGCATTGCCACAGGGCGCGCCATGCTTGCGGCCATGGTCCTGGGGGCAGACGGCGTACAGGTCGGCAGCCGTTTTGTAGCCAGCGAAGAGGCCTCTTCCCACCCAGCCTTCAAGCAAAAGGTGGTCGAAGCCGGCGAAGGTGATACCCGACTGACACTGAAGGAACTCGCCCCGGTCCGCCTCCTGAAGAACAAATTTTACCAGGATGTCGAACAGGCCTATGCCAAATGCGCCAGCCCGGAACAGCTTAGGGAACTGCTTGGAAGGGCCCGTGCCAAAAAGGGCATGTTCGAAGGGGACCTGGAGGAAGGGGAACTCGAGATCGGGCAGGTCTCGGCCCTGATCCACGACATTCTTCCCGCTGCCACCATCATCGAAAACCTAATGCGGGAATTCGAACAGGCCCGAGGGGAAGTCGCTCAATTCCGGTTCTGAAAAATCAGATCGCCCAGGATCTAGAATACCGAACGCTCAATGTCGATATCTGCGTATTGCCAGATTTCTTTAAATTCCTTCCTGACCATATCTGACTCTGCCTGCCTGCCCTGGGCATTCAGGGATTGTTGAAGTCCATACAGGGACCATCCGTTCTGCCGGAGTCGTTTCAGGTCTTCCCGGTATACGGCTTCCGCCTCCCCGTATCTTCCCAGGTCCATCAGTACGGCCCCCAGATTCTGACGGGGCGGGATATGCCAGGCCGAGGGCTCTGTATAGGTCAGGGCATCTTCTGCTTTTACTGCCTCCTGAAGGTGTTTTAGGGCTTTCTCAGGCTTGCCTTCCAGGTGGGCGAGTTCCCCGGCCACCACTTCATAGGCCACCCGGGCGATACGGTCTGAAGAATTTTGGGCCGTAGCCACAAGATCGGCTGTTTTGGGATCTTCCAGGATCACTTTGATCGCCTCTAATTCTTCCCTTGCCTCCGCGGGATTCCCTTTACGAATAAAAGCGAGCCCGCGGGCATAATGCCGCATTAGGTTCAGGTGGCCGATTTCCCGGGCCGGGGCAGGGTAGGTAAGGATGTCGTTCCACTTTCCAAAGCGCACATAAGCCAGCAGAGGTGTGGCTGCAAAATCTTGCAGAAAGGTTAGTTCTGTCATTTCCCCCTGCGGGACTTTCTCGGCCGTCTTCTTGGCGGCCGTGATGGCCGTGTTGCTTTCCCCGATCAGGCTGGCCGCAGACCACAGGAAGTGGATGTTGTGCGGGTAGTAACCCAGTGGGTAAAGCCCCTGGGAATAACACTGGGAGATATAATCTTCGTCTGCAGCAATGGCCTTATGGTTTGTTTCCACGGCATCCTTGTACCTGCCCACGCGTATGTAGATGTGGGAAGGCATATGCACCAGGTGGCCTGCTGCGGGCATCAGGTCCGCCAGGGCCTCAGCACTGGGAACCCCCAGGTCCGGTTGCGGAAGTTCCACCATGTGGATGTAATAATGGTGTGCTCCGGGGTGTTTGGGATTGAGGGAAATTGCCTTTTCAAGGGCTTTTTTGGCTTCCGGGGTCCCAGGCATCGGGTTGCCCTCCCCGTCCCAGTAGTTCCAGGGCATTGTATTCATGGCAGCCGCCGCGTAGAGGGTTAGTACATCGGCATTATCGGGAAACTCCTCCCGTACTCGTGCCATGGCCTCCAGGTACGATTCGTTCAGTTTTGACACATCAGCCGACCAGTCATTGCTGTATCTCGCGTTAAGGGCCCCGACCAGGGATTTTTCCAGGGGGCTGGCATTACCCAGGGATTTATTCGCTTTTTGCAAAGCTTCCCAGGCAGCTTCTTTCCGATCCTGAAGCGGGAGGGGATCGTTGATATTCGGGCCCAGGGCATAGGCCTGTCCCCAGTAAGCCATGGCATTATCAGGATCGAGGCGGGCGGCCTCCATAAAGGAGCGATGTGCCTCGGCATGGTTGAAGGCGAAGGTCAGCCGCATACCCTGGTCAAAAAAGGCCTGGGCACGGATCTGGTCTGTGGAAACCTGAAAAGTATATTCACCCAGGTTCTCAAACAGGGGGGCAATCTGCCGGGTGGTGTCTACAGGGTCGAGCAGGAATTTGGCCACCGTGCATTTAAGGGCCCCAATGGAAGCCTTATCCCTTTTCGGGAGTTCTTCGGTCCGCTCGGGAAGGGACCAGAGTAGGATTATTGCAATGGCCAGCAGGGCCATCCATGCGAGGTTGCGATTGTTTTTCATATGGTCAGGTTGCGTGAAGTTACCGGTTTCGCGTCTTGATCCTAAACGGGCTTAGGATTTAAAGTGTCTGATATTCTGAAAGATACAGATTAAATTTGAGTTGAACAACGTGTTTTTTGGCAGTGAAACCTGACAGGCAGCCTGCAAAAATGAAAAAGCATACCCGCAGCACCGGTATGCCTTTTCAAAAGGTTCAGGTTCTTTTTTTCTCTCAGGGGGTTATCGCGTACATTTTTTG
>SBFL01000004.1 GCA_006227965.1 Bacteroidota bacterium
CTCTGCGGTGCCTTTAAATCTTCCCTCTGTTCGGCGATCCGCATTCCAAAATCCAAAATCGAAATGCTCCCCCCGAATCAGCCTCAGTCCCACACCGATCGAATATCATAGGATTGGCCGGAAACCATCTCCCAGCTGTCTCCTCCGTCGGTCGTTTTGACAACGGTTCCCATTCCTCCCACGACCCAGCCATTGGTAGCGCTGGTAAAAGATAGGTCCCGTAACCACTTCCTTGTCTTGATAACATCGGTAACGGTCTTCCAGGTATAACCGCCATCGGTAGAAACGAGGTAGTTGCCCTTTTCGCCAATAGCCCAGCCCCTGTTTCCGTCAACGGTAAGGGCATATATGGCAAGCTTGACAGGAGTGGAAATTTTCTTCCAATTCAATCCGCCGTCCTCGGTCATTATAATAAGCCCATCGATACCGCTTGCCAGGCCTTTCTGCTTGTTGACAAAGGCCACATCAAAGAGAACGGGAATCGGCTCCCAGGCCAGTGGGTCCTCCTCGTCAAGCACGGGAATGATATCTTGGCACTCCTGTTTGGTCCAGCTCTCCCCGCCGTCGGTGGTGTGGAGAATAGTGCCGTAATCACCCACAATCCAGCCGGTCTGCCGGTCAAGGAATTTGACACTGTTATACACCGTTCCCATTTCATCAAACTGGAGGGTCCAGGTAGCTCCACCGTCCCGGGTGTGCAGTATGGTAGATTTTTCACCCACCACCCAGCCATGCTCTCTGTCTATGAAATCGACATTCAAGAGCAAATTCCCTGTCTTGCTGTCTTGGGTGGTCCAGGTCTTTCCCCCATCCCCGGTGTGGAGGATGGTGCCGAATGACCCCACAATCCAGCCGTACTGGTCATCTACAAAGTCCGCCTTGCACAGCTGGGTCAGGTCATCTATCCCGCTTTCCTGAGGCTTCCAGGTGGCCCCCCCATCGGGGCTGTGATAGATACCGGCAAAGGACCCCACCGCCCAGATCTTTTCGGCATTTACAGCCACAATACTGTGGATGTCATCCCGGGTAACCGGAAAATAGTTTGGGGGTCGGTACCCATAGAGTTTCTCTCTCTTGCACCCTCCCGTACCTGCCAAACTGACCGTAAGCATAAGCAGGAACAGCGTGAAGCGTTTTGGTAAACAGGACATGGTTCGTTTCTCCCTTAAGCAGTCTAATAGGCTCTTCTGTCTAAATTGCGAATTGAAAAGTACGAATCGCGACTGAACTTTTTATCTATATCTGTGTGGCCCATTATGTCGACCGTTCCGTGACGTCTAATCAAATCGACCAGTGTATAGGCCGTGGGCAGGGCGACCTCACCTTCACCGATATTGCGTATTTCGGTGTAGATAGCCATGGTTTTCCATAACTCACCCTGGCTGTTATAGATCTTTTTAAAGAGTATGGCCCAGGTCTCAGGATCCATGTACCATATCTGTTTGGGATAGACGAAACCGGGCCTTTTGTGAACGACTTCCACAACCAGGGCATTGATGAGCTCCCTTTGAATACCCCTGAAGAGGGTCATTCCCTGTTCGCGTTCAAACTCATCCGAATTGACGCGACGGCCCAGCAGAATTTTTTCCCTCCCTATGATTTTGTAATTATTTACGTGGAGCTTGTCATCAAAACCATCGGGAAAGTCATCCTGAATCCAGTCCAGACCGTCGTAGACATCATCCCTGGTGCTGGTTTCGGTCTTGGTTATCTTCCTGAACCGCGGCCAGTACATCCACCCGTCATCTGGCTTAAACTGATCGATATACTGAATGTGCAGACTGGAGAAGTCTGTCATGTGGGGGGGTGCTTCCATATGCATGAAGCGGGCCTTCCGTATCTTTCTGCGGTTTTTGGTAATTGCGGGCAGGGGGGGTTTGTTGACCCTGTTGACGTAGTAGCTGGTCCAGTGGCTGGTTATGGCACCCCGCTCTATCTTGGTTCTAATGTCTACAGGGGAACCACGGCCTTTGTAACGGATAAAGTCATCCCCCCGGCTCCAGGTGTAGAAGTTCCAGGCAGCCTCCAGCCCCGTTTTTGGTTGGGGAAAGAGGACACCTGCCATGGTTTCGAAACTTTCCACTACCTCATCGGCCCCCATTTTTGCCTGGGGAGAGTATTTAGCCGTTGCCTCAACCAGGCCCGGGGTGGGTTCAAAGGTTTTATAGGGGACAACGGTGAAGGAGAAATCATAGTCCCCAAACTTTGAACTATCGGTCATAACATCGTAGATACCTTCCGGTACAAATTCCTTGACCTGATCCACATTCTCCCGGTTGATTGTCTTTCCCGCCCAGGTCTTTTCCCACTCGCGCACCTTCTCAAGCTCTGCTCCCTCGAAAGCGGGAGGCACCAACCATTCCGCCGCTTGAGGGACTCCTCTTAAGGGCAGTACCACCAAAAAGGCTGTCCACAAGAGAAGAATAGAGCTCCTACTGGTGAGAAAACTGGTGATCATTTTTGTACACATTCTGACCTCCTTGGTTTAGTGGTTAAACGTTTTTTAAAACACATATTTTACCTGAAACGTCAGGTAGTCCTTCTTTTCAGCTGAAGTGTAGGGATCGGTTCTTCGCTTGCCCGTTCTCTGGGTCATGGAGATTGTGTAAGACCAATGTTCTCCCGGTCTGTAGCTGAAGGAGAGGCCCAGGGAGAGAGAAGGGCTGTTCAGGTAGTAAATGCCTGCTAATCTCGGTATGAGCCTGTCATCGAAAAAATGTGCCAGAAACGCCCAGCTTAAGAGGGTTACCGGATTGTCACCTTTCCCGTGGAGTTGCCCGTTGAGACGGAACCCGGTCCCTCTCCGTGCATCGCCATCAAAAATCTCTTCATTATAATCCCTCCAGATAATCTGATTGACAGCCACATCGAAATCTATGTATTTTCCCCGGGACCACTCATAGATGTAGGGAAGCCACTCCGGCCAGGGTAATTTTTTGGCAACCTGAAAGCCCCAACCGATTGAATCCCTGGTTACCACATCCAGTTTTGGCGTTCTTCCCCGGTAATCGGTACGATCATTCATCTTCTTATTATAGTGCCTGTGGTACTCATAGACAAACTCAAAGCGTAAAACGGCATCCAGGAATCCGCCAAAGTACCTCTGTAAGGAGAATCCCCAGATATCGTAGGGTTTAAAGTCGTATATGTTTTTTGCTGGATTGATATCTAAACGCCGTACGTTATAATTGACA
>SBFL01000192.1 GCA_006227965.1 Bacteroidota bacterium
ACCAGGTTTGGATTCGCAAGCAATTGAGGCAGCGGAATCGGGAACAACAGACGGGCTGCGTTTCCGGCTTCATCACTGCTCTTGAATTCCCATTGGCGCAGGTACTGTCCGAAACGGATCATATCGTTCCTTCTCCAGCTTTCAATGTACAATTCACGTCCTCTTTCATCCAAAAGATCCTGTTCTGTAAGGGATCCCAGCGGATCAGCACTGCGCAATACCCTCAGGTCATTAACCAGGGTAAGGGCATTTCCGCCACTTGCTCCTCGGAAGATGGCCTCTGCTCTCATCAGATAGGCATCGGCATAACGGAACAGAATTACATGGTTGGCAAATCCACCACCAATACGGGCCTGATATTTTTGAACCCGGATACCGGTGCGTTCGCTGTTATTGATCAAATTGTTCTGTCCGGAACCATCCACGAATTCGCGGGAGAATACCAAGGGATTACCCTGGCGGTCCTGGAGTTCAGTACCATCAAGAGCGTATTGTTGTCCCACCAGGAAGCCAGTTCCAACGTTGGAACCTTCTTGAAATGAGTCTCCGGAACGGATGCCTATTTGTGGAACCCCACCTCGGCGCTCTTCCTGTCCGTCGATCTGATCAGTGAACAGGGCGCCTTCGTAGCGGTTCTGGTTCGGATCTCCTTCAAAGAGATCATAGAACTCTGCCAGGGTACTGAACCCGTTCCATCCCCCACCTCCAAGGCCGGTAGAGTTGTAGTGGAGTCCGTTGAAAATACGGTTTCCAGTGGCCAGGGCGTTAGCATACCAGATGGTTTCTGTATCCGCTTCCGGTTCAAAAATTTCAAAATAGCCTTCCTGCAGAGCGAATCCATCGGCAGTGATCTGATCGACCAGGTTCACAACCTCCTGCATGTCTGCTGCATTCGGAGAGGCACTGAAAGGCTCAATTAATTGCGCTTCGTATACATGACGGTTCAACAGCACTTTGGCCTTAAGATAACGGGCCGCAGCCTTGCTGGCATCAGCCAGATCATCCATAGACCCCGAGCTCACAGTAGGGAGGTCGGCTATAGCGGCATCCAGATCTGCAAGAATGAAATCTACCGCGGCAGCTCCCGAAAGAACCTCCGGCACTGACGAAGAAGGCAATTGGGTATCCCTGAATGGGACCTGTCCATACAAATCCAGGATCCAGAACATGGAAAAAGCCCTCAGGAAACGCGCCTGGGCTGCAACACTCACGGAAGCGGCACTTCTTTCATCCAGAATCTGTGAAGCCTGCAATTGAAAGGAGTTCCACTGGTCAAAAGGGACGAGGATGTCAGTTTCCTCAAAACCCCATTCGTGCTGGTGGAGTTTCCTCCAGCGACCGTTGTCACCCCAGTCAGCACCCCTTGTTGGGATCAACTGTTCATCCGTGGTCACAATGTTGAGTGCGTAGGTATTGGCCTGATCTCCCCAGGCTCCCTCGATAGAGTTGTATAACTGGTCCAGTGCGGACTGAGGATCCTCAAGTCCCTGGAAACCTTCGGAGATAAAGGAATCCGTTTCCTCGATCTCCAGGTCGGTACAGGAGTACAGTCCGAATACCGCCAGTAATGATAGTGTTAAGAATCTTAACTGAAATCTTTTCATGGTCAACAATTTTTTTAATTAAAATGTGGCGTTAATTCCAAAAGTAACGGTCAGTGGGTTCGGGAATGCAGCCCAGTCGATACCCCTAACCGGAACACCGGAACCTAATGTACCTGTCGGTACGGTAACCTCAGGATCGATACCGCTGTAATCTGTCCAGAGGGCAAGGTTTTGTCCTGTGAGGGAGAATCGAAGGCTCTTGAAAGCCCCGTCACCTGTTAGAGGCACATTGTAGCCAATGGTTGCGTTCTGGAAGCGGACAAAATCACCTTTTTCCAGGAAACGCGTGGAAACGGCTGTGGAAGCACCCCCGTTTTCACCGCTGGCAACCACATTCTGGGTCACGTTCCGTGCAGTAAGCAACTGGCCAGCGTTAAAGAATGAGTTGGCAGTGTTGTTGTACACGGAGAATCCGAATTGCCCGTTAAAGAATGCAGAGGCATCCCAGTTCTTGTGGCGGAAGTTCAGAGACAGACCAGAGGTCACATCCGGCAGGGCGTCTTCGCCAACAAAAAACTTGTCTACATCGGGATCTCCGACACCATTTCCGTCAACATCCCTATAGGTCGGGTTTCCACTGCTATCGAATCCGGTGAATTCAGCCATATAGTATGAGAAAAGGGACTGTCCTGCTTCGAAACGCTGTGCAAAGGCTCCGGAAAGACCAGGTCCGTTGATTTCACCCGTGTTGATGGATCCGGCAAAGTCCTGGATCTCGTTGTCGTTGTAAGCAATGTTGAACGACATTCCGAAATCGGTGTCCTCGGTTTGCACGAAGTCATATGCAATGGAGAATTCAATACCCTGGTTGATCACAGATGCATCCACATTACCAAACTGGAAAGGGTTGGTGGAAGGTGCAGCCGGAGGGGTTTGCAAGAGCAGATCGTTTGTTTCCCTGCGGTACACATCAATACTACCGGAGATACGGTCCATGTTGAAGCCCCAGTCCAGACCCACGTTCATATCGAGCGTGGTTTCCCATTTCAGGTCGGGGACATCCGTGGCCACAATGGTAAGACCATTTTGGAATACCTCATTGTTATTGCTGGGAAAGAGTCCGGAGAAACGCTGACGGGCAACAAAGTTCCCGTACCCGAGACCTTCCTGGTTACCGATCAGACCGGCGCTCAGACGAAGCTTCAGGGTGGAAACATTATCCCCGATGAAATCCTCATCGCCAATCTGCCAGGCGAAGGCTCCTGATGGGAAATATCCATACTGGTTCTCAGGACCAAACCTGGATGAACCGTCCGCCCGCATAGTGGCAGTGAACAGATATTTGTCGGCAATGCTGTAATTCACCCTACCAAAGAAGGATTGCAGCTCGTCCGTATTGTCGAATAAATCTGCAGTCATTGACTGAACCTTACGACTGAACTGGAATGGGATTTGTTCTCCAGACACCGGGGTAGGGAACAGGCGGTTTACGATCAGTGCAGGCTGGTTTACCCCGTAGAAATATTGCTGATAGGAACCAGAAACGGTCCTTCCTGCAGCATTCACGGTATTCCTGAAATCCTCACCCATTTTATTCAGGTCGGCGGTTCCAAAACCACGGGCCCACGCATTTCGGCCGGAAGTACGGAAATTCTGATAGGCATACCCGAGCAGGGCATCCAACCTTGAATTTGAGAAGTCCTTCTTGTAATTAATGGTTGCCTCCATGGTCCGGTTAAGCCTGTCCAGGGTGTTGTACGAACCAAATCCCTGACCTTCAATACCTGTGAAGTTTTGAATGTTGGAACTGATCACGGAGGTGTTCTCACTATTTGACTGGTCAAAGCCAAGATTCACCTTGGCGGTCAGGCCTTCTACAATCAGATACTCGGCAGTTCCATTCAACAGAATCCGATCTGTATTGGTCAGGTTCTGGGTTTCTGCCAGGTAGTTGGCAGGTTGTACCTGTCCGCCTCCATCGTCAAAAGCAGCACTCGACGGCCAGGTTGGGTTGGCAGAGTAGGCAGAACCCAGAATATCACCGCGGAATCCTGCAGAGGCAGAAAGCGGTGGCTGGCTTCTGTTTACCCGGGCGATGGTTCCCTGGAAGGTAAGCAGCAGGCGGTCATCAAGGAATTTGTGGCTCGCGTTGATACGGCCGGTGATCCGCTCGAACTCTGACTTTTCAACCACACCGAAGTTTTTCTGGTATCCAAAGGTGGCCCTCACATTACCATTGTTGTAACGGTGCGAATAAGCAAGGTTGTGGTTAGTAGAGGCGGCTGTGCGCATTACAACATCCTGCCAGTTGGTGTTGGCGCCGAAATCCACATCGCTGCGAGTACCCCCGTAAAGTTCAACGGCATCGAGGAAATCCTCTCTGTTCAGAAGGTCAAACTGACGAACCGGCGTGGAAATACTCATGCTAGAAGACCACTCGAGTTGTCCGCCTGTAGCACCTTTACCACTTTTCGTGGTAATGATCACCACCCCGTTTGCACCCCGTGACCCGTAGATCGCGGTTGCAGATGCATCCTTAAGGATACTCATGCTTTCAATGTCATTAGGGTTCAGGAAGTTCAGTGGGTTACCCTGTTCTGAAGCCCCGTCACCGGTATCTCCCACAGCATCAGTGTTCTGTCCGAACAGCGGCACCCCGTCTACAACAAAGAGCGGGTTGTTACTGGCACGTACAGAGTTTGCACCCCGAATGTTCACCTGGATGCCAGCACCCGGCTCACCACTTACCTGCTGAACGTTAACACCGGCAGTTTTACCCTGGATCAATTGTTCCGGAGAGTTGATCACACCTCCGTTAAACTCTTCAGAGGTTACGGCGGCAATGGCTCCGGTCGCATCCTTTACGGTGGTCTGACCGTAACCGATAATAACTACTTCATCCAGTGCCTGGGCATCTTCCTCAAGCGTTACATTGATGGTCGAGCGGCCATTGACGGGCACTTCCTGTGTTGCGTAGCCAATGTAGCTGAAAACCAGCACAGCATTGGCGTCGACGCCATCGAGGGTATAGTTACCGTCGAAGTCGGTTTGTGTACCATTGGTAGTTCCCTTCACCACAACGCTGGCACCCGGAAGGGGGCCATTTGCATCAGAAACTGTACCTGATACTTCTTGCGCTTGCGCCCATCCGAAACATAGGAATGCCCCGACAAGCAGTAAGCTTCTGAGTAGCGTAATCTTCATAAATCGTTAGTTTTAAAGTTTAGTTAATTCAATTCAAGGGGTCAAAGTATGTAAAAAAAATGTTAATATCCTATTTTTAGTGTACTTAAAGGATACGAAAACGGTTTCGTGTTAATATTTCTAGCTAAATGACAATACCTGAATATATGGTTGGTCCTTTTACGTTTTCAATAATTGTGGAGGTGTAATTTTACGTAAAAACATGACAAATATAGTATTTTTTTGTTCCGCCGACAATTTGAGCAAATTTTCTGGGCTGCTGAGATTAAAGGGGTTTTGTGATGTTGGGGAATTTCCGGGGTGCCCTTCGGAATATTGTTTACCTTCAGGCATTCATTAATCCGGGTTCTGGATGATTCAAAAAAAAATAACTCTTAAACATATTGCCAGGGAATTGGGAGTCTCCATCTCCACGGTATCCAAGGCGCTGAAGAACAGCAATGAAATAAGCCGGGACACCCGCGAGAAGATACAGGCCTTTGCCAGACTTTACAATTATAAACCGAATAATATTGCCATCAGCCTTAAAAACAAGAGAACACGCAATATCGGTGTTATCATACCGGACATTGTCCACCATTTTTTTACCACCGTGTTCCGCGGAATAGAAAAATATGCCAATCAGCGCGGATACAACGTAATTGTTTGCGTTTCTGATGAATCCTTCGACAAGGAGGTGATCAATATGGAAATGCTGGCCAACGGCAGCATTGACGGATTTATCATGGCGCTTTCCGCGGAAACCCAGGACAAAAATGATTTTAACCACCTGAAGCAGGTAACAGAACAGGGAATCCCACTGGTTTTGTTTGACCGGGTAACGGAGCAGGTGGTTTGTGACAAGGTAGTTATCAACGATGAGGAGGCTGCCATGCAGGCAGTCGATTTACTCGTTAATAGCGGCAAAGAACGAATAGCCCTGTTTACTACTGAGACCTACCTTAATGTAAGTGAGAAGAGAGAGCGGGGCTACAGGCGTGCCCTTGAGCAGAATGGAATCCCGTATGATGAAGATCTTGTGCTTCGGCTTCCCTTTCAGTTTGAGGAAGAAGATCTGAGCCGCCCTTTTTTTGAAACAAGGCGTTTTGATGCCGTGCTCAGCGTCAACGAGGTATTTGCCATACGCGGGATGCGCCTGGCAGGCAAATTGGGGCTTCGCATTCCACAGGACATTTCTTTTATAGGTTTTACGGACGGGATTCTTTCCAAGTATTCCATGCCCACCCTCAGTTCGGTGGCACAACACGGGGAACAGATGGGGGAGGTGGCCGCCAGGATGCTGATAGACAAGGTGGAAAACGAATATGACGAAACCGACCCCGGGAGCTACAGGACTGAGGTAATCAGGGCCAGCCTGGTTCAACGGGAATCTACATAGAAGACTGGCTTGTGAATCGATTGATTTTCCCGGGGTGCCCTATGGTGATGGCTCTTGCTGAATACACCCATGCATATTTCTGTCAGATCTTTTTAAAATCCAATTCCTTTCTATATTTGGGGACCGGGATCTAGCCGGCTCGGAGGCCGAATGCCAAACATAACCTGACTTTGTAATGAAGGGCTTCATTTTTGATCTGGACGGGGTCATTGTAGACACCGCTAAATACCACTATCTCGCCTGGAAGCACCTGGCGGACCAGCTTGGCATCCCATTTTCGGAAGAAGACAATGAACGATTTAAAGGGGTAAGCCGCAGGCGCTGCCTCGAGATTCTGCTGGAGATGGGAGGCATGGAAGTTCCTCAGATCCAGTTTGACGCCTGGTTGCAGGAAAAAAATGAAGATTACCTCCGGTATATCAGCCAAATGGATTCCTCCGAAATCCTTCCGGACGTTCCCAGGGTCCTGGATTATCTCCGTGGGAAGGACATCCCCATGGCACTGGGTTCCGCGAGCAAGAATGCGAAGGCTATCCTGGAGAAGGTGGAACTCACTTCCTATTTCAGGACAATCGTTGATGGTACGGAAGTGGCCAAGGCCAAACCGGACCCGGAGGTATTCCTGATTGCTGCGTACAGGCTGAAGATCCCGCCTGCAGATTGCGTGGTTCTGGAAGATGCCCTTGCGGGAATTGAAGCGGCCAACTCCGCGGGCATGTACAGCATCGGGATCGGAGATCCGAAAGTGCTTTTCGAAGCGGACCGCGTTTTCCGGGACTTCACCCAAATCGAACTGGACTATCTGGAAGAACTTTTATATCTAAATTCAAAACCTGTTAAGTAAGAAATATGAATCAGGATTACATAATACCCGATTCGTGGTCCATCATTGAGGAAGGCTACGATGATTCCAGGGTAAAATCCTCAGAAAGCCTTTTCAGCCTGGGGAATGGAGCAATGGGCCAGCGGGCCAATTTTGAAGAAGATTACAGCGGCCCGACCTTTCAGGGAAGTTACATCGGGGGGGTATATTACCCGGACAAGACCAGGGTCGGATGGTGGAAGAACGGATATCCTGAATATTTTGCCAAGGTCATCAATGCACCCAACTGGATCGGGATACGGATCGCCATTAACGGGGAAGTGCTGGACCTGAACCGTTGCAGGGAGGTTTCCGGGTTCCGGCGTGAGTACAATATGAAGGAGGGCTGGTACAAGCGTTCCTTTGAAGCGGTCCTTCAGAACGGGATCCGCGCCCAGGTTTCAGCCGTCCGGTTCCTGAGTATGACCGTGGATGAACTAGGGGTTATCCGCTACAGCCTGACCCTGATGGGGGACGGTGCAACAGTGGAAGTAAGCCCGTATCTGGACAGCGGGATTTCCAACGAAGATTCCAACTGGGATGACCAGTTCTGGCAAACGACAGCCGTACAGTCCCGGGGTAGTCGTGCGTTTATTGAGGCCCATACCCTTAAGACCCGTTTCCATACCTGCACGTTCATGGATTCAAAGCTCGTCCTGGGGGGCAAGGAAGTGAGTGCTGAACCCGGGGTCCGGGAGGAAGCCACCCTTGTGGAGCATCACTATAAAGTTGAGGTTCCTGCCGGCGAACCTCTGGTGATATATAAGTATGGCGGGTATACGGTAGACCTGAACCATCCTGCTGAACAACTGGTGGAGGCTTCCGGTAAGGTATTGGATTTGGCCAAGGAGAAAGGATTCGATGCCCTTAAAGAAGAACAGCGCAAGGCCTGGGAGGATATCTGGGAGATGAGTGACATCACCATTGAAGGAGATGTAAAGGCACAGCAGGGGATTCGTTTTAACATCCTGCAACTCAACCAGACCTATACGGGTAGGGATTCACGCCTGAATATAGGCCCCAAAGGATTTACAGGGGAGAAATATGGAGGAAGCACCTATTGGGATACAGAGGCCTACTGCATTCCCTTTTATATGGCAACCAAAGACCAGCGTGTGGCAAGGAACCTGTTGAAATACCGGTACAACCACCTGGAAAAGGCGATTGAAAATGCAGAGAAGCTGGGCTTTAAGAATGGGGCTGCCCTGTATCCTATGGTTACAATGAATGGGGAAGAATGCCACAACGAATGGGAAATAACCTTTGAGGAAATCCACCGGAACAGTGCCATTGCCTTTGCCATTTACAACTATTACAGATTTACGGGAGACTATACCTACATCCCGGAAATGGGTCTGGAAGTGCTGATCGGGATTGCCAGGTTCTGGCACCAGAGGGCTTCCTTTTCCGGGAATAAAATGAAATACGTGATCCTGGGGGTTACCGGGCCGAACGAGTACGAAAATAATGTCAATAACAACTGGTATACCAATTACGCTGCCCGCTGGTGTCTCCAGTTTTGCCTGGAGCAGCTCAGAAAGGTTTCGGAAGGATATCCGGATGATTACAAACGGATCATCGGACATACCGGACTCACAGAAACGGAAACCGATGGATGGGAGAAGGTGGCCACCTCCATGTACCTGCCCTATTCAGAGGAACACCAGGTATACCTGCAGCAGGACGGATTCCTCGATAAGGAACTCGTCCCCGTTGCTGAGCTGGACCGGACCGAACGACCACTGA
>SBFL01000155.1 GCA_006227965.1 Bacteroidota bacterium
CAGGATCAAATTGCAGATCTCAAAAAGCAGGTTCAGGAATCCGATGACATCGACCTCAATGAAAGCCTCTACGGACAGATTGACCAGCTGGAAGATAAGGTGTACGAGCGCACGGAGCAGACCCTGGAGGAAATCCTGCCGGAAGCTTTTGCCGTTGTAAAGGAAACCGCCAAGCGTTTTGCCGCAAATACCACCCTGACCGTTCAGGCAACCGAATTCGACCGACAGCTTTCCGCCAATGCGGACTACGTGAAACTGGATGGAGACCAGGCGGTCTGGAGCAATTCCTGGGATGCCGCCGGTAAGGAGGTTACCTGGGACATGGTTCACTATGACGTACAGCTGATCGGGGGGATCGTGCTCCATCAGGGAAAGATTGCAGAAATGCAAACCGGGGAGGGAAAGACCCTGGTCGCCACCCTACCGGTATACCTCAATGCGCTCTCCGGCAAGGGAGTGCATCTGGTGACCGTAAACGATTACCTGGCTAAAAGGGACAGTGCCTGGATGGGTCCTATCTTTGAATTCCACGGACTTTCCGTGGACTGTATTGACAAACACCAGCCCAACTCGGAAGGCAGGCGGAAGGCCTATAACTCGGACATCACCTACGGGACAAACAACGAATTCGGCTTTGATTACCTGCGCGACAATATGGCCCATACCCCGGGAGACCTGGTTCAGCGTCCCCATCATTATGCCATTGTGGACGAGGTGGATTCAGTACTCATCGACGATGCCCGTACGCCCCTGATCATATCCGGCCCGGTGCCGGAGGGGGACCGGCATGAATTCAACGAACTCCGGCCCAAGGTCTCTGAACTGGTCCAGAAGCAACAGCGCTACCTTACCGGGGTACTGGCCGAGGCCAAAAAGAAGATTGCTGAGGGAGATTCCAAGGAAGGCGGATTCCTGCTCCTTCGCGTGCACCGGGGGCTTCCAAAAAACAAGGCCCTTATCAAGTTCCTCAGTGAGGAGGGGATGAAACAGCTCCTGCAGAAGACTGAAAATTTCTACATGCAGGACAACAACCGGGAAATGCCCAAGGTGGATGCAGAACTCCTGTTTGTGATCGATGAGAAAAACAACCAGATCGAACTCACCGATAAGGGGATCAGCTATATCTCAGAGGACCAGGAGAGTGATTTCTTCATCATGCCCGATATCGGGAGTGAAATCGCACGTATCGAGGACCAGAACCTAGACATTGAGGAAGAGGCGAAACTCAAGGAAGAACTCTTTAAGGATTTTGCGGTAAAAAGCGAGCGGATCCATACCATGACGCAACTGCTCAAGGCCTATGCCCTGTTCGAAAAGGATGTGGAGTATGTGGTCATTGAGAACAAGGTAATGATTGTGGACGAGCAGACAGGCCGTATCATGGAGGGGCGCCGGTATTCAGACGGCCTGCACCAGGCGATCGAGGCCAAGGAAAACGTGAAGATCGAGGCGATGACCCAGACCTTTGCCACCATCACCCTTCAGAATTACTTCAGGATGTACCGGAAGTTGGCGGGCATGACCGGAACGGCGGTTACCGAAGCAGGTGAATTCTGGGAAATCTACAAACTGGACGTGGTGGAAATCCCGACTAACCGGAGGGTATCGAGGGATGACAAGAATGACCTGATCTACAAGACCAAGCGGGAAAAGTACAATGCTATCATAGATGAGGTAACCCAACTTTCGGGGGCCGGGAGGCCGGTCCTGATCGGTACAACCTCTGTGGAGGTCTCAGAACTGCTCTCGCGGATGCTCAATATCCGTAAAATCCCCCATAACGTGCTCAATGCCAAACTTCACAAAAAAGAAGCGGATATCGTGGCAGAGGCGGGTAACCCCGGGGTAGTGACCATTGCGACGAACATGGCCGGACGGGGAACCGACATCAAGCTTACCGAGGAGGTCAAAAAGGCAGGCGGACTGGCAATTATCGGTACTGAACGCCACGACTCCCGCAGGGTGGACCGCCAGCTCCGAGGGCGATCAGGTCGCCAGGGAGATCCGGGCAGTTCCCAATTCTATGTTTCCCTGGAAGATAACCTGATGCGCCTATTCGGGTCCGATCGGGTGGCCAAGATGATGGACCGCATGGGGCTTAAGGAGGGAGAAGTCATTCAGCACAGCATGATGACCAAATCCATCGAAAGGGCCCAGAAGAAGGTGGAGGAAAACAACTTCGGAATCCGGAAACGACTCCTGGAGTACGACGATGTTATGAACGCCCAGAGGGAAGTGGTCTACAAGCGGAGGAGGCACGCCCTGCAGGGAGACCGCCTGAAAGTGGACATTGCCAACATGATCTACGATACCTGTGAGGTTATTGCCGAGACCAACAAGCTCGCAAGCGACTATAAAAATTTCGAATTCGAGCTCATCAAATATTTCTCCATCACTGCTCCGGTGAAGGATGAAGAGTTTAACAAGATGTCCTTCCAGGATATCGCCCATCAGATCTATGGCGCTTGTTACAAACACTATCAGGAAAAAATGGAGCGGTCTGCGAACACCGCCTACCCGGTGATCAAAAAGGTCTATGAGGACAACGCCAACAAGTTCGAGCGCATCGTGGTGCCCTTCACTGACGGCATTAAGACGCTGAACGTAGTGACGGATCTGGAAACCGCCTACAACACGAAAGGCAAACAGCTGATAACGGACTTTGAGAAGAATATCACCCTGGCGATCATTGACGATGCCTGGAAAACACACCTGCGCAAAATGGATGAGCTGAAGCAGTCCGTGCAGCTGGCAGTCCACGAGCAGAAAGACCCGCTTCTGATCTATAAATTCGAGGCTTTCGAACTATTCAAAAGCATGATCGAGAAGGTCAACAAGGAAGTGGTATCCTTCCTCTACAAAGGGGAACTTCCTTCAGCGAATACACAGGAAATTCAGGAAGCCCGTCAGGTGCGCCGGCCTAAGGAAAACCTCAGGACCAGCAAGGAGGAAATCCCGAACAGCGAGGAACTGGCAGCACAGAGCCGTGCGGTGGGCCAACAGCAGGGCGGGCGGCCCCAGGTGACTGAAACCATCGTAAGGGAAAAACCCAAGATCGGACGCAACGAAAAGGTAACCATCAAAAATGTGCTTTCGGGTGAAAACAAGACCCTGAAATTCAAACAGGCAGAGCCCCTGATCGCCAAAGGCGAATGGGTACTTACCGAGGATTGATCCTTTTC
>SBFL01000371.1 GCA_006227965.1 Bacteroidota bacterium
GAGCACGGTATTGTTATTTTTCGACGTATGACCGTCCAAAGGCATAATAAATCGATGAATTACCATTTATATTAACATTTTATTAACAAATAGGATTTTGGATTCCGTTGTTCTAAACACCCCTAAAGCCTGCGGTTTTTAGCCGTTTTTTGCCTATTTTTGATGCTCTGGAAAACCCGACAAAATCTAAATAATATGAAAGTTACCATCGTAGGTGCAGGGGCCGTGGGCGCCAGCTGCGCGGAGTACATCGCTATCAAGAATTTTGCATCGGAAGTCGTCCTGCTCGATATCAAGGAGGGGGTTGCCGAGGGCAAGGCGATGGACCTGATGCAATGCGCCTCCCTGAACGGATTCGATACCCGAATCACCGGTTCAACGAATGACTATTCCAAGACTGCAGACAGCGATATTGTGGTCATTACCTCCGGAATACCCCGTAAGCCCGGAATGACCCGGGAAGAGCTGATCGGTATCAACGCGGGTATTGTTAAGACCGTGGCGGGAAGTCTCCTTGAGCATTCCCCCGGGGCGATTGTCATTGTGGTCAGCAACCCCATGGACACCATGACATACCTGGTACACAAAATAACCGGCCTGCCCAGGAACCGTATCATCGGAATGGGCGGGGCCCTTGACAGTGCCCGGTTTAAATTTCGCCTGGCCGAGGCCCTGGGTGCTCCAATTTCAGATGTGGATGGAATGGTAATAGGAGGGCACAGCGATAAAGGCATGGTGCCCCTTACGCGGCATGCCACCCGCAACAGTGTTAAGGTATCCGAATTTCTATCTGAGGAACGATTGAATCAGGTTGCCGAGGAAACTAAAGTTGGGGGAGCCACCCTCACAAAACTTCTTGGGACCAGTGCCTGGTACGCCCCAGGGGCTGCAGTTTCCGGACTTGTTCAGGCGATTGCTTGTGACCAGAAAAAATTATTCCCGTGCTCCGCCATGTTGCAGGGCGAGTATGGCCTGAGCGATTTGTGTATTGGAGTTCCCGTAATTTTGGGCCGCGGCGGTATTGAGGAGATCGTGAACATCGACCTGGATGATGCTGAAATGGCCAAAATGCAGGAAAGCGCTGCCGGCGTATCCAAAACCAACGGACTGCTGGAGTTCTGACCTGTACTTTCTCCAATAGTGCAAAAGGCATCTCTCAGGGGGTGCCTTTTCATGTATTAATTCTGGTTGGAAGAACCTTTATCTTGCGGGATCAGCGGGGTTACAATTCCCGTTATTTTATTGGCAGTTCCTAGTGGAAATGATATATTTGCACGCTGTTTACACAAACCAACAAAAATTCAGTTAACATCATAACTCATGCAGAATAAAGGACTTATAAGGCTGTTCGCCCTGTTGTTCGGTCTGGTCAGTATCTATCAGCTCTCCTATACCTTCATCACTTCCAAGATTGAATCGGATGCGGAGGCCTATGCCGCAGCGGCCATTTCCTCCGATCAGGATAACTATGTATCCCAGAGGGAGCAGCTCGAAGCCAGTTATCTGGACTCCGTTGCCAAGAATCCGATTTTGGGATTTACAAGTTATGAGGAGGCCAAGAAAAAGGAGTTGAACAAAGGTCTTGACCTGAAGGGAGGGATCAACGTAACCTTACAGATCTCTGTCAAGGATATCCTGAAAGGCCTGGCCAATTATTCCAAGAACCCCATATTCAATAAAGCCCTGTCCGATGCGGATACCGCCTCCAAAAATAGTGATGAGACCTACCTGGAGTTGTTTTTTGACGCTTTCGACCAGATCAAGGGGGATACAAAACTGGCTTCCCCGGACATCTTTGCCAATAAAGGTCTGAGCGATGAGGTCAATTTTGAGATGGGTGATGAGGAAGTCAAAGGGGTGATTCGCCGGAAGGTCGACGAATCTGTGATTTCTGCTTTTGAAGTCCTGCGTGAGCGTATCGACGGTTTTGGGGTAACCCAGCCGAATATCCAGCGGGAAGGTAATTCAGGACGTATCCTGGTAGAACTCCCGGGCGCCCGTGATATAGCCCGGGCACAGGACCTGCTCTCCAGTACGGCCCAACTCGAATTCTGGCAAACCTACGAACCCGGGAATCAAAACCTGTTGAATTTCTTTCTGCAGGCCAATGAACAATTAAAATCCATCGTGGAGCAGGATAAGGAGGTTACGGTAAAGGAAGAGTCCGAAATAGACTCCCTCTTATCAGACGTGGCCCAGGATTCCCTTGATCTATCTACGGAACGGAATCCGCTCTTCGAGAAATTGCAGCTCAACGGGCCTGGTTATGCCGTAGGGCTCGCAGCTGTTAAGGATACGGCCGAGATTGGAAATTGGTTGCGCTTGCCCCGTATCCGCAGGTTATTGCCTACGGAGGTACAGTTTACGAAGTTCCTTTGGGAGCGTCCTGCCGAGGGATCTGAAATAGCAGCCCTGTATGCCCTTAAATCAAACAGGGACGGGATTCCACGCATGAGCGGGGATGTGGTAAGCGATGCCAGGGATCAGTTTGATCAGTTCAACCGCCCTTCTGTGGGAATGGACATGAACGTTAGAGGGGCCCGCGAATGGCAGGAACTGACCAATGAGGCGAATCTGAACAATACCGGGATCGCTATTGTGCTTGACAACCGGGTATATACGGCCCCCGGAGTATCCACCAAGGGTGGTATAGCCGGAGGCAGTTCGGAGATTACGGGAACTTTCACTGTAACGGAAACCAAGGACATTGCCAACGTACTTCGGGCGGGAAAACTCCCTGCTTCAGCTGAGATCATCGATTCCTTTGTGGTGGGACCTTCCCTGGGGCAGGAAGCTATCGACAGCGGGTTTATGTCCTTTATCATTGCCATGGTCTTTGTTCTGATCTGGATGATTTTCTACTATGGCCGCGCCGGTTGGTTCTCTGATGTCGCCCTGGTATTCAATATCCTTTTGATTTTCGGAGTGCTGGCCAGCCTGGGTGCCGTTCTGACCCTGCCAGGGATCGCCGGTATTGTGCTGACCATCGGTATGTCTGTAGACGCTAACGTACTGATCTTCGAACGCATCAGGGAGGAACTGAAGAAGGGCAAGGGAATGACCCAGGCCGTTTCGGATGGTTTTGACAATGCCCTGTCCTCCATCCTTGATGCAAACATAACCACTGGTCTTACGGCCCTGATCCTCCTGGTTTTTGGGACCGGGCCAATTAAAGGATTTGCGACGACCCTTATTATCGGTATCCTTACGTCCCTGTTCACAGCCATCTTTGTGACCCGGTTGCTGATTGACTGGTACCTTTCCAAACGGGGTCGGAAACTGGATTTCTCAACAGGAATCACCAAAAACCTCTTCCAGAACCTCAATATAGATTTCCTCAAAAAGCGCAAGGTGGCCTATGTGGTCTCCGGGCTTGCCCTGATTGCCGGGTTGTCCTTTCTCTTTACGCGCGGCCTGGACCAGGGGGTTGATTTTGTGGGAGGGCGTAATTACCAGATCCGTTTCGTAGATCCGGTGAGCCCTACTGAAATCACCGGGGAGCTTACAGCAACTCTTGGAAGCGCAAGTGCCAAGACTTTTGGGGATGCCAACCAGATCATGGTGACCACCAAATACAAGGTGGATGCCCAGGGGACCGAGGTGGATAACGAGATCCTCGAAATCCTTTTCACCTCCCTGCAGAAGTACCTGCCGGACGGTACCACCTATGAGGATTTTATTCCTGGCGGGACCAATGACGAAATAGGGGTGCTCAAGTACAGAAAAGTAGGGCCTACCATTGCTGACGATATCAAAAAGAATGCAGTCTGGGCCGTCATCGGTTCGCTTGCAGTGGTCTTCCTTTACATCCTGTTGCGATTCCGCAGATGGCAGTTCTCCCTCGGCGCGGTGGCGGCAGTTTTTCACGATGTGCTGGTCGTTCTCGGGGTCTTCTCCGCAACCAGCTCACTTATGCCCTTCAGCATGGAGATCGACCAGGCTTTTATAGCCGCTATCCTTACCGTGATCGGGTACTCCCTGAACGATACTGTGGTAGTCTTTGACCGGATTCGGGAGATCATAAATGAAAAAGGATGGAAGGGTGGCGAAAATGTGAACCTCGCCTTGAACAGTACCCTCAGCCGGACCCTGAATACCTCCCTGACAACCCTTGTAGTACTCCTCTCCATTTTCATCTTTGGAGGTGAGACCCTAAGAGGATTTATGTTCGCTATGATCGTTGGGGTTATCGTCGGTACTTATTCCTCCCTGTTCATCGCAACGCCTGTCATGTTTGATACCCTTTCCAGAAAACTGTCCGAAGGGAAGAAAGGCTAAAAAAACTAAGTTGTTTAAAACCGCTGTCCGATGGGCAGCGGTTTTTTTATGTCCCGGTTTCAGGTCCGTATACCCTGGTTCTGGAACCGTTATCCCCAGGCATCAGTTCCAGAATATAATCTGCTTTTAAACCGGGTTCCTCCCGGTGGGAAACAAAGATGATGGCTGTCCTGCTTTCATGTGCTATTTTCCGGACGAGCGAAACCAACAGGAGGGCTGAGGCCTCATCGAGCCCTGCTGTGGGCTCATCGAGGATCAGCAGGGGAGGGTGTTTGATCATGGCCCTGGCGCACATCAGCAGGCGTTTCTGACCCTCGGTGAGCTCATTGAAGGCGAGTTCAGCAAGGTCTTCCATCCGCAGCAACCGTAACCACTCCCTGGCCAGTTGTTCCTGCCGGTCCGTAGGCCGGATATACAATCCGACGGAGTCTGTAAGCCCGGAGATCAGCATGTGCAGGGTTTTGTGGTATCCCCGGAAGCGATCGGTCATGGCAGGGGTGAAATACCCGATACGCTCCTTTATGTCCCAGATGCTCTCCCCGGTACCGCGCCGGTTGCCAAAGAGATAGACCGGCTGTCCGTATGCCTTGGGGTTGTCCCCGGCAATCATGGTGATCATGCTGGTTTTTCCACTACCGTTGGGCCCCCTGAGCTCCCAGAATTCTCCCTGCTTGACACGCCACACCACCCTGTCAAGGATAGGGCGTCCTTCATAGGATAGGTTCACCTGCCTGAAATCGACGAGGATTTCGGAAGTAGTATCTTCTGTGTCCGGGGCAGGGGGGAGGGTTTTTGAGAAGGGTTGTTGAATTTTTTCCCTGCTGACTTCCGGTATGAATTCAGGGAATCCTACCAGTTTATGTCCTGAAAGGTAGGCCGAGTTTTTGACCCAGGGCAACAGGTCCTCCTTCCGGCTAAGGAACTGGATCAGGATGACGTGTTGCCCAAGTCGGGCCAGATCTTTTTTCAACTCCCTCTGGAACTGCCGGTCCAGGTTGTCAAAGGGGTTGTCCAGGATCAGAAACTCAGGGGGGTTTTCAAAAAGGCAGGCCAGAAGGGCCTTTTTGCGTTCCCCACTGGAAAAAGTAGCCAGTTTTCTTCCATCTTCCAGGCTAAGTCCTGAACGGTCGTGCCTGGCTTCCTCCTCCAGGAACACGTTGATCCGTGAATTGGAAAAAAGGGCCCCTGAGCACCCCTGGAGGAAGGAAAGCTGGTCCGGCGGCCGTCCGTCCAGCAGGTTCCTGGCCAGTTCATCCTTCCGGGATTCATTGTCTGTATAAATGGCAGTATGGGGCAGCCCCGGCATGGAAATCAATTTTTACTAATTTAGGGGAAGCATGCCGGCATACAAAATCGGTAGTGCATGGAATCCTCAAAATGTGACCAGTATCACTTTTTGAGGAAACACAAGAACGTACCTTTGAAGGGAATCATGAGCAGGAAAGTATTGAAATTCGCGATGGTATGCCTGATATGTATCGGCGCCATCACGCTACTGGTTCTGCTTGTGGAAGCATTGTCTAACTAAAATTAACAAACATGAAAAAGAATATGGGAACCGCGGACCGCGTGATCCGTTTGATTATTGCTGCCGTCATAGGCGTGCTCTATTACACCGGAACTATTTCCGGGACCCTGGGAATTGTGTTACTGGTCCTGGCAGGTGTTTTTGTACTGACCAGTTTTATAAGCTTTTGCCCGCTTTACACCCCTTTCGGGATCTCAACCTGCGCAAATAAAAATTCCTAAGCAGGAGTTACTGTTTTGCCCATACCCCTTCGGTAATCCACTGATGGGTATATGACCAGAGGGTTTTTTCAGAGCGGGGACGGAAGTACCCGAAATGCCCCGGGATGTCGCCTTCCACGGTGTAGTGCACCCGGCGTACATCGGCTGTGGTATATTGCAGGGCAAGCCAGTCCACAGACTTTGGCGGGGCCAGGGTATCCCCCTGAAAGCTGAGGGATAGGATAGGCATCCTTAACTGATCAAAGAAGTAATCGGAATCCCGAAAAGCCATCATATACTCCGCCCGTTTCCCCCATCGCTTCCACTGGTAGGCCATTTCCCTTGGCAGGTTTTCGAACAGGCCCAGGCGTCCGGCCGGGAAGTAGTTAAAGAAAGGGGTAGTCCATGGAATCATTGCATTCCAGAAGAACCACATCTTGTATTTGTGCCACCCGTCAAAAAGTCGCCAGTAACCGGTTTGTGAGGCTACCATCAGAATACGGTCGATCCTGGGGTGTTCGGGATTGAACCCGCAAATTTGACCCCCAATACTGTGGGTAACCAGGCTAAGCGGGACATCCGGTGCGGAAGCTTTTAAGAAGCTGACGGCAGCTGCCTGGTCATTGGAACCCCAGTGCGCCAGGTTATACCGGTTTTTTTTCAGGGCGTCCGGAGAGCCTCCGGAATCCCCGATACCCCAGTAGTCAAATGTGAGCACTGTAAATCCATTTGAGGCAAAGTGTTTCGCAAAGGCGTGGTAGAATCTCCTCAGCATACCCGCAGCCGATGAAATTAAAAGGGATTGCCCTTCAGGATGCAGGGGGGTGAACAGGGTACCGGTAAGTATGTGGCCGGCCCGGGTTGGAATTTTGACCATCTCCTCCCGGTAGGACATCAGGGTGATTTTTCGTATTGGATTCGATCGCCTTCCTCCAGCCCCCAGTGGTCGCTCATCCCGGCCCTGACCTCCAGGACATATTGGACAGGCCCTCCTGAGGGTATTCCCGCTTCGTTCAGGGGCTCTGCATTCCGGTGGATTTTTACGATTGTATGCTCCCTGTCGATGAAGAGAATATCAAGAGGAATCAGTGTATTTTTCATATAGAAAGAATGCGGGGCTTCTTCTGAGAACACAAAGAGCATTCCCTGCTTATTCCCCATGTCCTCCCGGTACATAAGACCGGTTTGGATCTCGTAATCCGTGCTGGCAATCTCGATTTCCAGCTTCGTGAGCGGGGCGTTGGTCTCAGCATCCAAAATGCTGAGTTCCCCTTCTTTTTTAAAGGTTACAGGCTCTGTTCCCAGGGACTTTTGTCCGCCGTCCCGACAACTGTTTCCCAAAAGCAGGCTCATGAAAAGCAGCAGAAAAGCAGAAGCCCTTGTAGGCATCTTGAAATCAACCTGCATGAGATCCGGTTTTTCGAAGCATGAAATAAAGCCCCAATGCAATAAACGGGAGGCTGAGCCACTGTCCGGTGGAAAGCAACCCTAGGCTTTGTTCGAACCCTCCCTGACTTTTCTTAACGAACTCCACAAAAAAGCGGATGGTCCAGAGCAGTACCAGAAAAAGTCCGAAGAAATACCCAGGCTTGTCCTTTCGGGAGGTATTCCAGTACAGGTAGTAGAGCAGGGCAAAAACCCCAATGTAGAGGACCCCTTCATACAACTGGGCTGGATGCCTGTAGGGAATGGCTCCGAGGTATTCCGAAAACTGGGGGTTGTCCTGAAGGGCATGGTAGGCCGTGTTGGGATCTTTTGCTCCAGTGATGGCCATGGCCTTGCCTGCCGGCATATCATCTGAATCCCGCACAAACCGGGTTGCCAGGAAAAAGGAAGCATCCGTGATCTTACCGTTGATCTCGGAGTTGAAGAAGTTCCCAAGGCGCACCAGAAAGGCCCCAAGGGAAACTGGAATGACGATCCTGTCAAGGATATAAAGTACGCTGAATTCCCGGTGTTTTCTGGTGAAAAGGTACATGCCTGCTATAACCCCAATGGCCGCCCCATGGGACGCCAGGCCCGTGAATCCGGTAAATTCGTATCCATTGATGATACCGAAAAGGGTGCTGCCTGCACGCTCCCGGATTGGCAGGAGGATCTCCAGCAAATGGTTTTTATAATACCCCCAGTCATAGAAGAACACATGCCCTAACCGGGCTCCCAGCATGGTTGCAAGAACCGTGTAGACAAAAAGGGAGTCCAGCTGATCCCTGCTTTTGTTTTCCCGTTCGAAGATTCGCTTCATAATATACCATCCCAGGGCGAAGGCGATGATCCAGAGGAGGTTATAGTATTTGATCTGTAACACCCCGAGTTTGAAAAGGGTGTCATCCGGGTTCCAGGTAAAACCTAAAAAATACATAGTCCGGTGTTTGAGGCGCTAATATACTAAATCCGTATAGGGGATGGGAAGAAGATTGGGAATTAACACTATGTCACCTGGTTGTGCTGGCAGGGAAGCATGGGCTACTGACAGAAATCCCAATCATCGGATCACCCGGGTAGATTGGGTGTTTTTAGAGTTTTTGGAAAGGGGGGGAATAACCCCCCCACCCCGGGAAACAAGGTAGCATTCCTTCCTGCAAAATGCATGCGTAGCAAATCAACAGAAATTATGCTGAACCTCTGGGCGTCCCGCTATGCGGCCGGCGTTCAGCCTTAGTTGTCATCCTTTTCAGGAACCGGATCGTAGCCTGATCCTCCCCAGGGATTGCAACTGCCAATCCGCTTTATCGCCAGCCAGCCTCCCCTGAAGACCCCATGTTTCTGAAGCGCCTCTATGGCATATTGGGAGCAGGTGGGGGTGTACCGGCAACTGGGAGGAGTCAGGGGTGAAAGATATCTTTGATAGGCCCTGACGATCCAGATGAAAGGTAACACAGCTTTATTCTTCATAGCAGAAGTCCATTCAGGGACTGCAAGTTACACTTTCTGCTATTCAAATTGCATATCACCTGGTTTCTGAGTGGCCGGATAAACGGGTTGCAGATTTTGAGATTCGCTTTCGGTGAACAGCCGGGATCGGATTAAAAAGCGAACTCCCAGGGGAATTTCAAGGGAGAAGCTTGATCCCCTTCCCGGGACAACATCGATGGTCAACTTCGTATGTTTCCAGTATGCATATTGATCCCTGGACATGTAGAAATCACAACCGGAAATCTGGCCAAGCCATATATCAG
The DNA here is from genome assembly GCA_006227965.1 of Bacteroidota bacterium. Taxonomy (GTDB): domain Bacteria; phylum Bacteroidota; class Bacteroidia; order Flavobacteriales; family Flavobacteriaceae; genus Robiginitalea. The sequence goes on from SBFL01000371.1 coordinate 9,186, forward strand.
AATCATCCAGCATCAAATCCCCTTCCGGATAGCACATCGGAGAAGAACCGTCACAACAACCACCACTTTGATGGAACATCAGTGGGCCATTTTCCTGCCTGAGTTGTTCAATAACTTTTATGGCTGCCGGTGTGACGGCTACTCTCCGGGTATGCATTTTATCCACTGGCTGTCTGGTTTCCTAAAAGAATCCCATGGCATTCTTATCATAGGATATCAACATGTTTTTGGTCTGCCGGTAGTGATCCAGCATCATCTTGTGGGTTTCCCGTCCGATTCCTGATTTCTTGTATCCTCCGAAAGGCGCATGAGCAGGATACAGGTGATAGCAGTTTACCCAGACCCGGCCTGCTTTTATTCCACGGGAGATCTGATAGGCCTGGTGGGTATCCCGGGTCCATACACCTGCCCCGAGCCCGTAAAGTGTATCATTCGCTATTTCAAGGGCTTCCTTTTCATCTTTAAATGAGGTTACGCAGACTACCGGCCCAAAAATTTCTTCCTGGAAAACGCGCATTTTATTGTTTCCCTTTAAAATAGTTGGTTCGATGTAATAGCCTCCTTCCAGGCCTTCGTTGTAGGCCGCCTTGCCCCCTGTAAGGACCTCGCAGCCTTCTTCTTTGCCAATCTCAATGTAACTGAGGATTTTTTCATATTGATCATTGGAAGCCTGTGCTCCCATCATGGTTACAGGATCCATAGGATGGCCCAGTTTTATGGCTTCGGTCCTCTCCACAACTCGCTCTATAAATGCATCGAATATGCTTTCCTGTACGAGCATCCTGGAAGGACAGGTACAGACTTCCCCCTGATTCAGGGCAAACATCACTGCACCCTCCAGGCACTTATCAAAGAATTCATCGTCTGCGTCCATAACGCTCTCGAAGAAAACATTGGGAGATTTGCCTCCCAGCTCAAGGGTGACCGGAGTAATATTCTTGGAAGCGTATTGCATGATGAGTTGTCCCGTAGTGGTCTCTCCTGTAAAGGCAATTTTTCCGATTCGCGGACTGGAGGCGAGCGGCTTTCCGGCTTCGACCCCAAAGCCATTTACTATATTCAGTACTCCATCGGGGAGAATACCTTCTATGAGTTCCATGAAAATAAGGATCCCTACCGGGGTTTGCTCGGCTGGTTTGAGAACAACACAATTCCCTGCAGCAAGGGCAGGAGCCATTTTCCATGTAGCCATGAGCAGGGGAAAATTCCAGGGAATAATCTGACCTACAACGCCCAGGGGTTCCGGAACATTCATACTTACCGTAGCGGCATCTAGTTCACTTATGGTACCCTCCTCTGCCCGGATTACACCGGCAAAATACCTGAAATGATCTATGGCCAGGGGCAGGTCTGCAGCCATGGTTTCACGAATTGCTTTCCCGTTATCCCAGGTCTCTGCCCGGGCCAGGTCTTCCAGATTGGATTCCATGACATCTGCAATCTTAAGCAGAAGGTTGCTTCTGGTGGCGGCAGCGGAATTATTCCATTCAGGGGCTGCCTTCCAGGCGGCATCCAGGGCGAGTTCTATATCTTCTGCCGTGGAACGGGGTACACGTGTAAAACTGTTACCATCTACTGGAGAAATGTTGTCAAAATACTGTCCTTTAACCGGAGGTGTCCATTTCCCTCCGATATAATTGTCATACTGGTTTTTGAAAGTTGGCTTTTTCAAAGCCTCCTTTTCGCTGGTCGCTGTAGTACTCATTTGTTGGGCTTTTTAATTAAGTTAAAAATTTATGTTTATCGAGAATTAAGTGTCCGAAAAGTCCTGAAAAAGTGGTGGAGATCATTAAAAGATCACGTCCCATGCTGCCAAGCAGGTAACCGATCCGGCTAACTTTACAAGGACTACATAAATTAACCTTTTGAATTCTTAATATCCACTTTTTTGTGTTAAAATTTTGTGCATTTAACAATTTTGGTAAAAAGCACCGGTACAATTTGAAATGGGTTAACAGGTAGGAATTCTAGAGAAAGATCCTACCTCATAATCAGAGAAGTGTATGATGTGTTGTGGAATGGAAGAC
>SBFL01000381.1 GCA_006227965.1 Bacteroidota bacterium
GATCACGTGTGAAATATCTTCCACATCTATCCCCCTGGCCGCAACGTCAGTTGCCACCAGCAGCTGAGACTGTTTTTTACGGAAGGCACCCATAACCATATCCCTTTGATTCTGGCTGAGGTCTCCGTGAAGGGCCCCGGCATTGTATCCGTCTTCAATGAGTTTTTCCGCCACGCGTTGTGTATCCCTTTTGGTACGGCAGAAAATGACAGAAAAAATACCCGGATTCGCATCCACCAGGCGGCGAAGGGCTTCATACCGGTGCCGCCCTGAGACGAGGTAGTATTCATGCCGGACAGTGTCCACAGCTTTATTCCGGCTGCCGACAGTGACTTCCTGCGGATGGTGCATGAACTCCTTGGCGATCCGGGCTACTTCCCTTGGCATGGTTGCAGAAAACAACCAGGTGGATTTATCTTCGGGCGTACCGGCCAGGATGTCACAGATGTCCTCGTAAAACCCCATATTGAGCATCTCGTCGGCCTCATCCAGGATGCAGTAGGAGATTTTTGCGAGATCGATGATTCCCCGTCCGATCATGTCCTTGACACGACCCGGTGTGGCGACGATTATCTGTGGGTTCCGGCGCACTTCTTTGGCCTGTTCCTGAATGCTCGCTCCTCCGTAGATAGCTGTAATCCCAAGCCCGGGCATGTACCGGGCATAATTTTTTAACTCAGAGGTTATCTGCAGGCAGAGTTCCCGGGTGGGGGAGAGGATCAGGGCCTGGGATACCCGCAGCTCAGGGTCCGATTTCTGGAGCAGGGGCAAGCCGAAGGCCGCGGTCTTTCCCGTCCCTGTCTGGGCAAGGGCCACCAGGTCGGTTTCCCCGGTTAGCAGCATTGGGATTACTTCCAGCTGTACAGGCGTAGGTTCAAGATACCCGAGTTCCCGGACCGCATTTTGCAGGGGCTTATCCAGCCCGAGCGATTCAAATGACTTCATGTAAAATAAGGATATGTGATCTGTAAATGGAGTGAACGGACGGGAATTCGCGCAGCGCTTTCATGAGCTCGTTAGGGCAAACCCCGTCAAATGAGGTGCAAAGATACCTGATTTAATCCGATATAAGGCTCAATGCATGAGGTTTTTACGAATAAATGCATTCAGGTTCCGGAAAGCCTTTCCCCGGTGGCTGATGCGGTTTTTCTCCGAAAGGGGCATCTGTGCAAAGCTTCCCTCATATCCCCTTGGCCGAAAGACAGGGTCATATCCAAACCCGCCTGTGCCGGATGGTTGACTGAGGATTTCCCCTTCCACCTGCCCTTCGAAAAAATGAAAGGCCCCACCTTTGGCCAGTGCAATGACCGTCCTGAACCGGGCCCTGCGGTCTGATATGCCCTCCATGAGTTGTAGTAACTTCCGGATGTTGGCTCCTGAATCTGCCTCCGGGCCGGCAAAACGAGCAGAAAAAACACCAGGGGCCCCATTGAGGGCTGCCACTTCCAGTCCGGTATCATCCGCAAAACAGTCACAGCCATGGTGTGCATAAACATAAGAAGCCTTCAGGCGGGCGTTCCCCTCAAGGGTGTCTGCTGTTTCCGGGATCTCCCAGGTACAACCGATATCATCCAGGGACAGCAGCTTCAGCCCCGGGGGTAGCATCTGACGGATCTCTTCCAGTTTGTTCGGGTTCTGCGTGGCAAAGACAATGGATTCCATACCGGTGGTAATACGCATCAAAAGTATACTTTTGTCCTTTAATGGTAAAGCCCATGGACAAATTGGAACTCCGCCTTCCTCCGGCTTTGGTAGCTGCGGTTTTTGCAGCCCTGATGTATTTTGCAGCCCGATGGCTACCGGTGGGAACCTTTGATTTTTTTGGCCGGCAATGGCTGCAGTGGGCCCTTTTGGGAATCGCATTTTTGACGGGATTGCTGGCTGTTCTCAGGTTTTTGAGAGCCGGGACATCCCTGAATCCGCACCACCCGGAGTACGCCAAAAAACTGGTAACTGGAGGGATTTACAATTACAGCCGCAACCCCATGTATCTTTCCCTGCTGCTTTTACTGCTCGCCTGGGGCCTGTATCTGGGCAATGCCTTTAATACCCTGGCAGCCGCCCTTTTTGTAGCCTACATGAACCGGTATCAGATCGGGCCCGAGGAGCGTACCCTGGAAGCCAGCTTCGGTTCGGATTACCGCAGGTACTGCACCCTGGTCCGCCGATGGTTCTAAGAGCTCGGTAATCTTCAATCGGGGAAATTAACTCAGGGATAAATAAGTACCGTTCATCGAAAAAATTTAAAGGAAATTCGGGAAATGAAATACTTTTCGCCCTCAAAAAAAACGCTAAGAGTATTTCCCAAATGAAGCCATTATCAAAGTATTTCAGTCTATTTTTCTTAGTAGTAGCTATTTCCTGCAGCAAAAGTGAGGATGCAGATGTAGACAACCCGGACAGCGGCGGCCCCATAGACGAAGTGCCAACGGACCCGGAACGCGTGGATTATAACCTGCTCAGCGCCAATAATTCAGGTGTAACAGGGACCGCATCCTTCATCCCCAATGACGATGGTTCAACCACTGTTTATATAGAATTGTCTGGCGATACGGATGAGCTGCATCCGGTTACCATAAATTACGGAAATGTCGAATCCGGGGGCACTGTTGCCATCACTTTGGAAGTATGTGAGTGTGCGATCAGCGAAACATTGGTCACCCAACTGGATGACGGCACACCCATTACCTTTGTTGAACTCATGACCTTTGACGGACACCTCAACATCTACCAGAGTCCAACGGATTTTACATTGATATCCACGGCCAACATCGGCTCCAACGCTTTCTAGAACAGCAAACAGCAACGAATGAATCCCCGGCTGCCAGAGGTGGCCGGGGGTTTTTTTTGGATTTTTTCAGGAATGGGCCCTGTTCATTTCTTTTGGGGAATCTGTTTCCCAAATACCTGATTTCTCACTATTTTCGACCTTTCTAAGCTTACCGTTGTGGACCGGAAATACGTATTCGATTTTGACAGTACCCTTACCCGGGTGGAGGCCCTGGATGTCCTGGCAGAGATCACCCTGAAGGGACGGCCGGATCGGGAGGAGATCATCCGTGAAATCCAGCATATCACCAACCTGGGCATTGACGGGGATATCTCCTTTACGGAATCCCTGGAGCGCAGGATTAGGATGTTGCAGGCCAACCGGGACCACCTGCCCCAACTCATAGAGCAGCTCCGGAAGAAAATCTCCAAATCCATCGCGGCAAACAAGGAATTCTTTGAAACCCACGCCTCCCAGATCTATGTTATTTCAGCCGGGTTCCGGGAGTTTATCGTCCCCATCGTTGCGGAGTACAATATTCCGGAAGAACGGGTTTATGCCAATACGTTTGAGTTTGACGGGGCAGGAAATATCGTGGGGTTCGACGAGACAAATGATCTTGCCCAGCACAACGGGAAGATCGAATGCCTAAAAAACCTGGATCTCCAGGGAGAGGTGCAGGTAATCGGAGACGGATATAGCGACTACGTAATGCGGGAAGCCGGTATTGCCCATAAATTCTTTGCCTATACCGAAAATGTGCATCGGGAAAAGGCAGCCCGCCATGCCGATCATATTACCCCAAACCTGGATGAGTTCTTGTTCGTTAACGACCTGCCGAGAAACCTTTCCTATCCCAAGAACCGCATCAAGATCCTCCTTCTGGAAAACGTCCACCCGGTGGCCTTCGACAACCTTTCAGAAGACGGGTTCTCTGTGGAACTAGTCAGCCATAGCCTGCCTGAAGCGGAGCTCATCAAAAAAATAAAGGGGGTCCATGTCCTGGGGATCCGTTCCAAAACCAGGGTCAGCCGGAACGTCCTGGATGCGGCAGATAAACTTATGGTGGTGGGCGCCTTTTGTATAGGGACTACCCAAATTGAACTAGAATACGCAAAAAACAAAGGGGCAGTGGTTTTCAATGCCCCTTACAGCAATACCAGATCCGTGGTGGAGCTCGCCATCGGTGAGATCATCATGCTTATGCGAAGCATCTTCCCCCGGTCTATGGAAATACACAGCGGCACCTGGAACAAAACTGCTGCCAACTCCCGGGAAATCAGAGGAAAAAACCTCGGTATCGTGGGCTACGGAAACATCGGGAAGCAATTATCGGTACTCGCCGAGGCAATGGGGATGCGGGTTTACTACTATGATATCGAGGACAAACTGGCACTGGGTAATGCCGTCCGCTGCGATACCCTGGAGGATTTGCTGAATGTTTCTGATGTGGTGTCCCTCCATGTGGATGACAACCCCCACAACCGCAACCTGATAGGCAGCCGTGAAATACGGCAGATGCGTCAGGGTGCCTGCCTCATAAACCTTTCCCGCGGGTTCGTTGTGGATATACCTGCTCTGGAAGAGGGGCTTCGGTCCGGATGGCTTTCCGGGGCAGCCTTGGATGTTTATCCCGAGGAACCAAGGTCCAACGGACCATTTGAGACCCCCCTCCGCGGCCTGGACAATCTTATCCTCACTCCCCATATCGGGGGTAGCACGGAAGAGGCCCAGAGGGATATCGCCGATTTTGTACCCAATAAAATCATGGAGTACATCAATGCCGGCAGTACGGTGGATGCTGTCAATTTCCCGAACATCCGGTTGCCGAAGCAACAGGAGTCCCACCGTTTCCTGCATATCCACAAAAATGTACCCGGGATCATGGCCCATATCAACGAAATCCTCGCCTCCTACGATTTGAACATCACCGGGCAATACCTTTCCACGGACCCCGATGTGGGGTATGTGATCACGGATGTGGATCGTGAATACAACAAAGGGGTGATAAGGGCGCTCAAGGGGGTGGAACATACCCTCCGCTTCCGGGTACTATACTGAAAAGCGGCGTTAATCATTGTGGTAAGGGTCTCCACTGAGGATGGAAAAGGCCCGATAGAGTTGTTCCACGGCGAGCAGGCGTACTACCTGGTGGTTAAAAGTCATCCTGGAAAGACTGATGCTCCCGTGTGCGCGTTGATGCAGGGATTTCCCGTGTCCATAGGCACCTCCTATGACCAGCACCAGGCGTTTCGGTCCCGAATTCATGCATTTTTGCAGGTGGGTGGCAAACCCCCTTGAGGTGAATTCCTCCCCGTTCTCATCCAGCAACCAGACCCTATCGGTTGGCTGCAGCCGGTCCAATACCCGGGTAGCTTCCCGTTCCCTCAGGATTTCCGGGCTGAGTTTTCCGCCTTTGCGGATATCCGGGACGGATTCTACCCCAAAGGGAATGTATTTATTCAGGCGGGAGGAGAAATCTTCAACGAGTTTTTTCAGGGGCCCTGAATCCGTTTCCCCAACCGTGAGCAACAGCAGTTTCATGTGCCAAAAATACGCCTTCAAATCCATTTCGGGAAACCCCCGAAACGGAAGGTGTTACACAAACATTTTACTACTTTAGTGGATCAAACCATCAAAATGATTTCAGCGGAGAAATTTCAGGAGGAAATCGACCGAATAATTTCCAATGCCCTCAGGGAAGATATCGGAGACGGGGACCACAGTTCCCTGGCCTGTATCCCGCCCACTGCCATGGGAAAAGCCAAATTGCTGGTGAAGGATAACGGCGTCCTGGCGGGAATCGCCTTTGCCAGACAGGTTTTCCGGGCCGTGGATGCGGAACTCGAGCTTCAGGTGGAAATCCCGGACGGTGAGCCTGTTCGGCCCGGGGATATCGCTTTCTACATAAGCGGTTCTTCCCGGAGCATTCTGCAGGCGGAACGACTTGTGCTGAATGGCATGCAGCGCATGAGTGCGATTGCCACCAGGACCCGCCGCTACGTAAATCTTCTTGAAGGTACCGGGACCAGGATCCTCGATACGCGCAAAACCACGCCGGGTATCCGCGCCCTGGAAAAATGGGCCGTCAGGATAGGGGGGGGCTCAAACCACCGGTTTGCCCTATATGACATGATCATGCTCAAGGACAACCATATCGACTTCGCGGGCGGCGTTACAAGGGCCATTGAAAAAACACAGGCCTACCTGAAAAAACACAACAAAGATCTGAAGATCATCGTAGAGGCAAGGAACCTCACTGAGGTTTCGGAAATCCTCCGGTCCGGGGGAATCCACCGCATCCTGCTGGACAATTTCAGCCTGGAACAGACCCGTGAAGCCGTAAGGATGATCGGTGCAAGATGCCAGACAGAATCCTCCGGGGGGATTACCGAGAAAAACCTGAGGAGTTATGCGGAGTGCGGGGTCACCTATATTTCCTCCGGGGCCCTTACCCATTCGGTCTCCAACCTTGATTTAAGCTTAAAGGCACTTTAAATGGGCAAATCCCTGTCACAAAAATTAGAGGAAATACCCCTGGTAAGGTGGCTGGTCATCCTTTTGAAACGGGTGCGCCTCCGGGCATTCGAGGGGATGTCCCTGTTCGATCTGGTGATCTTGTATGTACGCGGCATAATCAGGGGGGCGCTTTCCACCCGGGCCAGTGCCATTTCCTTCAGCCTGTTCATGGCCATGTTCCCCCTGCTCATCTTTATCATTACCCTGATCCCATACCTGATACCCTTTGTACAGATAGGGGACGGGAATTTTGAAGAGCAATTCCTGCATTTTTTGGAAACCCTCCTGCCCGAGGCTTCGAAGGACTATATTCTGGACATCTATCAGGAACTCAGGAACCAGCGGCGCGGTGGCTGGTTGTCCTCCTCCTTCCTCATATCCATCGTGCTTCTGGCGAACGGGGTAAATGCCATTTTCGAAGGGTTCGAAACCAGTTACCATATTGAGCTGACCCGGAATTTTTTCAAACAGTACGCCTATGCACTTATGGTCGGCCTTATCCTGTCCGTGCTCCTAATTCTGGGAGCCGTTGTATACATGTATTTTGAATTCTATGTGCTGGCCTACCTTCAGGGGATAACCACTGGGACCGTGCTGACGGATTTCACCCCTCAGGACCTGACATGGATCAGAACAGGACAGCTCCTTGTCTTTGTTTTACTGACCTATCTCACTACTTCCGTTCTCTACTATTTCGGGACTATGGAGGGTAAAAGAGCCCGGTTCTTTTCTTACGGCGCCCTGATGACCACCTTGCTGATTTTGCTGACCTCCTATCTTTTTGGGATCTATATCGATAGTATTGCCAGGTATAATGAACTCTACGGTGCCCTGGGGGGACTCCTGATCCTGATGGTCTATATCTGGCTGAATTCTAACATCCTTTTGCTTGGTTTTGAACTTAATGCGACCCTGAACTATCTGCACAAAAACCTGGAGAAAGGTGAGTATCCCTGAATTAAAGATTCACCTGAGGAAAAGTAGTAACAGATGACCCATTTTGTAGAAGTGCTCTTACCCATACCCCTGGAACGGAATTTCACCTATTCGGTGACTCCGCAGCAGGCGGCACTCCTTGGGTCCGGGATGCGCGTGGCCGTGCCCTTCGGTAAAAGCAAGCTCTACACCGGACTTGTACTTTCCCTCCACAATAAGCCCCCGGCGGCCTACGAGGCCAAGGAAGTGTTTCAGATCCTTGATGAGGCCCCCCTGGTCACGGAATTGCAGGTGAAACACTGGAAATGGATGGCCTCTTATTACATGTGCACCCTGGGGGAAGTTTTCCGGGCTGCCGTGCCGGGTGTTTTCCTGCTGGAGAGTGAAACCCGGGTATTGCGGGAGCCGGGTTTTGAGCAGATGGCTGCTGACCTGACCGACGTGGAATCTATCATACTGGAGGCCCTGCAAAACCAGCCTGAACTGAAGGTAGGACAGATAGGGGAGCTGATTGACCGAAAAGGCGTGCTTCCGATCCTCGCGCGCATGTTTCAGAAAAAGGCCATTCGTCTGCGGGAAGCCCTGGAAGAGGACTACCACCCTAAAATGGCCCGGTTCCTAAGGATTCATCCTCAATATCAGGATGAAAATGCCCTGGAGGAATTGCTTGCAGACCTCTCCAGAGCTCCCAAGCAAACCCAGGTGCTGTTGCATTTGTTCCAGTTGCAGCAAGGGCGGCAAAAGCCGGTCAGGGGTCCGGAACTGGAGCAGCGGGCGGGAACCTCCCGCTCCGTGATCCGGGCCCTGCTGGACAAGGGGATACTCCAGGAATACGACCTGAGGCAGGATCGGGTTGCCTATGAGGGGGATACCCATAAACAGGTTCATGCCAGCCTGAATCAAGAACAAAATGAGGCTCTGGAGGGCATCCGGACTTTCTTTGGGTTGGGAAAAACGGTCCTTTTACACGGGGTTACCGCATCCGGTAAAACAGAGGTATACAGCCATCTCATTGAGGAATGTACCCGGGGGGGAAAACAGGTTTTATACCTGGTTCCCGAAATTGCGCTCACCGCCCAGCTACTTCAACGGCTACGCTCCCAGTTCGGAACCAGGGTTGCTGCCTTCCATTCCCGACAAAACCAGCATGAACGGGGGGAAATATGGCATTATGTTCAGGCAGGGGGAGAAAAGGCGTCTGTTATCCTGGGAGCCCGCTCCGCTCTTTTCCTTCCTTTCAGGGACCTGGGGCTGATCATCGTGGATGAGGAGCATGAAAACTCCTACAAGCAATTCGATCCGGCCCCCCGGTATCATGGGAGGGATGGGGCCATAATGCTCGGAGCCCTGTCCGGAGCTAATGTTCTGCTTGGCTCCGCCACCCCGAGTATTGAAACGTATTTCAACGCCCAAAAGGGAAAATACGGGGTCGTACACCTGCAATACCGAT
>SBFL01000173.1 GCA_006227965.1 Bacteroidota bacterium
CTGGATCCGAATTTTAAAAAGGAAAACTACCGTTCCCGGCGGGTTTGGGCCCCAGCCCGTGACGGAGTGAATGTGCCAATCTCCCTGGTCTACCACAAGGACACCCCTATGGATGGGAGCTCACCCCTGCTGCAATACGGGTATGGATCCTACGGCAGCACGATCGATCCGTATTTTTCAACCACGCGCCTGAGCCTTTTGGACCGCGGATTCGTTTATGCCATTTCGCACGTAAGGGGAGGGGAGTACCTGGGGCGCCCCTGGTATGAAGAGGGGAAATTGCTCCGGAAGAAGAACACCTTTTATGACTTTGTCGACTGTTCCAGATACCTGATCTCGGAAAAATATTCAAGCCCGGACCGCCTCTATGCCTACGGCGGCTCGGCAGGGGGACTGCTGGTCGGGGCCGTTATTAATATGGAGCCGGGGTTATACCGGGGCGTTATAGCAGCAGTACCCTTCGTGGACGTTGTTACCACCATGCTCGACGAGTCCATTCCACTTACCACCGGGGAATACGACGAATGGGGCAACCCGGGCCAGAAGGAACACTACGCCTACATGAAATCCTATTCCCCCTATGACAATGTGGAGGAGAAAGAGTACCCCCATATGCTTGTAACCTGTGGGCTTCACGATTCCCAGGTCCAATACTGGGAGCCGGCCAAATGGGTAGCCAAACTCCGGGATCTGAAAACGGATTCCAACCAGCTTTTCCTCTACACCAACATGGAAGCAGGTCATGGGGGAGCCTCGGGCCGGTTTAACGCCCTGAAGGAAACCGCCAGGGAATATGCCTTTCTGCTTGACCTGGAGGGAAAAAACCCCTAAATCAAAAAAAGTACTACTTTTGTAGTCGAAATCAGATCTTTCACGAAGGTCTACCTCCTAACCAGAGATGCATGGATCCAAAGATACAGGCCCACGCGAATATCCTTGAACTTATTGGTAATACCCCGTTGGTGAAGCTCAATTCGCTGACTTCTTCCTTTGACGGGGAATATTATGCAAAACTGGAGTCCTTCAACCCGGGGCATTCCTCCAAGGACCGGATAGCCCATCACATAATTGAACAGGCCGAAAAACAGGGTATACTGACCCCCGGAGACACCATTATAGAGACGACCTCAGGGAACACAGGGTTCAGCCTTGCTATGGTGAGTATCATCAAGGGGTATGAATGCATCCTTGCCGTCAGTTCCAAGTCCTCAATGGACAAGATCGATATGCTGCGCACCATGGGGGCCAAAGTGTATGTGTGCCCCGCACACGTAAGTGCTGACGATCCCCGCTCGTATTATCAGGTGGCCAAAAGACTGCACCAGGAGATGGAAGGCTCCATCTACATCAACCAGTATTTTAACCAGCTCAACCTGGATGCCCATTACTGTACCACCGGACCTGAAATATGGAAACAGACCGGAGGGCAGATCACCCACCTTATCGCCTGCAGTGGCACGGGAGGCACGATCTCCGGGACGGCCAGGTTCCTGAAGGAACAAAACCCGGATATTCGGATCATCGGCGTGGACGCTTATGGATCCGTCCTGAAAAAATACCACGAGACCGGGGAGCTGGATACGGACGAGATCTATCCCTACCGAATTGAGGGCCTTGGGAAAAACCTGATTCCGGATGCTACGGATTTCGACAGCATCGATACCTTCATAAAGGTAACCGACGAGGCGAGTGCGCATATGGCCCGTGAGATCTGCCAGAGTGAGGGGATTTTTGCCGGCTATACCTCAGGAGCAGCCATGCAGGCTGTAAAACAACTTCAGGAAACAGGAGAATTCACTGCTTCGAGCAGGGTTGTGGTCATTTTCCCGGACCATGGGTCGAGGTATATGAGCAAGATCTACAGCGACCAGTGGATGGAAGACCAGGGCTTTTTCGACAGTCAGCGTGTGGCCGAGGCCCAGCGTGTGGAATTTGTGAAGTAATTTCCCCAAAATAGACCGGCAGGCAGGATCTCGGATCCAATAGATCAAACACGGGCCCCCTGTGCTATGATTCCTATCCAAAATTCTTTACTTTTGCCCCGTTGCTGACCCGGAAAATAGTATTTGCCCGGGGAACTGAAGAACCAAGCTGACATCCATGAGAGATTTATTTGACCGTATAATTGAGAACAAGGGCCCCCTTGGAAAATGGGCTGCCCAGGCGGAAGGGTATTTCGTATTTCCGAAGCTGGAAGGACCTATTTCGAACCGGATGAAATTCCAGGGTCGGGAAATGATCACCTGGAGTATTAACGACTACCTTGGCCTGGCCAACCTCCCGGAAATCAAAAAGGTGGACGGGGAAGCCGCCCTGGAACACGGGGCTGCCTATCCCATGGGGGCGCGGATGATGAGCGGGCACACGGATTACCACGAGAGACTTGAAAAAGAACTGGCCGAATTTGTCTCCAAGGAATCGGCATACCTTTTGAATTTTGGATACCAGGGGATTATGTCGGCTATTGATGCGCTGGTCTCCAAAGACGATATTATCGTATACGACGTGGATTCCCACGCCTGTATTATTGACGGGGTTCGCCTGCATGTAGGAAAGCGCTTTACCTTTAAGCACAACGACATAGAATCCCTCGAAAAAAACCTGGAACGGGCTACCAAAATGGCAGACCAGACCGGGGGCGGCATCCTTGTGATCTCAGAAGGGGTTTTTGGAATGCGGGGGGAACAGGGGAAACTCAAAGAAATAGTCTCCCTTAAGAAGAAATTCAACTTCCGGTTATTGGTAGACGATGCTCATGGGTTTGGAACCCTCGGCGCCACAGGGGCCGGAGCCGGAGAAGAGCAGGGCATTCAGGATGAGATCGATGTATACTTTGCCACCTTTGCCAAGTCCATGGCGGGTATCGGTGCCTTCCTGGCTGCCGACAAGGGGATCATCGATTACCTGAAATACAATATGCGCTCCCAGATGTTCGCCAAGTCACTGCCGATGATTTATGTAAAAGGGGCCCTGAAACGGCTTGAAATGCTGCGCACCCGCCCGGAATTGAAAAACAAACTCTGGGAAAATGTAAACGCCCTTCAAAATGGCCTGAAGGAGCGCGGTTTTGATATTGGAACGACTTCCAGCTGTGTTACTCCGGTTTATCTGAATGGTAGTATCCCGGAAGCCATGGCACTG
>SBFL01000307.1 GCA_006227965.1 Bacteroidota bacterium
CACTGACGTTGGTAAGGCCTATGCCTATTTCCCGGCACACCCCGTCGTCACCCAGTTCCAAGTAGACGGCTACACCTGCGGTGGCGTAATCCCCGACCTTGCGTTCCACTTTATGGTAAGCTCCTCCGCTGTGCCTGCCCGCCTTGGGCACATGAACTTCCACAAGGATGTCGGTGGGTTCGAGGGCGGTCATATAGAAGCCGTGAAAAAATTCATCGATCGGGATTGTTTTCCTTCCCTCTGTTCCTTCCACTATAATAGTGGCACGCATGGCCAGCATTAAGGCAGGCTGGTCATTTGCCGCATCCCCGTGGGCAATGTTCCCTCCAATGGTTCCCGCATTACGGACAGAAGGGTCTGCTGTCAATTTAATGGCAACGGAAAAAATAGGGTATTTGTCCCGGATCAATTTCGAGTATTCCAATTCGGTCTGGGTGGTCAGTCCCCCGATTTTCAACAGATCACCTTCCTCCTTGATAAAGGAAAGGCCTTCGATCTTGCTGATGTCAATAACGTGTTCGGGCGTGGCGAACCGCAGTTTCATCATGGGCAGCAGGCTGTGCCCCCCGGACATGAACTTGGCCTCCTCGCCAAGGTTCTCTGCCAAGGCTACTGCCTCTTTTACAGAAGTGGCCTTGTGATAGGTGAATTTGGCTGGAATCATAATAATTTATGTATTAGAAAATATTTTAGGGATTGAAATATCAGGTGACTAATAAAGATATCCAATTTATTTGGATATGGCAATAATTACAACCGCCTGCAGGTAAATTAACAAAGTCTTAAGGGTTTACCACCCAACCGAACCTAATTTGGGTGCTTGTTGCAGATAATGCCTACTTTTGAACTACCGCAAGCAGGTCAGGAAAGATGTATTCCCAGCTTTATTTCGACTATAACGCCACCACACCCTGTGCTCCGGAAGTGCTCCAGGCCATGCTTCCTTATTTCCGGGAGCATTTTGGAAACCCTTCCAGCAGTCACCACCCCTATGGATGGCTGGCAAAAAGTGCTGTGGAAGAGGCCCGTTCCGAAATTGCGAACGTGCTGGATAGTTCCCCGGATTCCCTGGTCTTTACTTCCGGGGCTACCGAAAGCATCAATACCGTACTCAAAGGGGTGATTAGGAAAGGGCGCGGTAACAGGAATCATATTCTCACATCAAAGGCAGAGCACAAGGCAGTTCTTGATACGTGTGCCTATCTGGAGACGGAGGGGGCTGAGGTCACCTATCTGGATGTTGGCCCCCAAGGGCTGGTTCGGATGGAGGATTTCAGGCAGGCCCTGAAACCGGAAACGGCCCTTGTGGCTATAATGTATGCCAATAATGAAACCGGGGTTATCCAGCCGCTCGAGGAGATTGCAGCCCTGTCTGCGGGGAACGGGTCCCTTTTGTTTTCGGATACGACACAGGCTTTGGGAAAAGTGCCCCTGCACCCTGTCCTGGAGCTGGTTGACTACGCCTGTTTTTCAGGGCATAAGGTTTATGCGCCAAAGGGAATCGGGCTGGTGTACACCAATCTGAATAAAGGGGCTCCAATGCTGCCTAGTTTAATCCAGGGTGGCGGCCAGCAAAAGGGACAGCGGGGCGGCACCATAAATACCCCTCTCATCGTGGGCCTTGCCAGGGCTATTTCCCTGGCGTCAGAAAACCTCCCGGCCGAACAGGGACGGCTTCAGGGCCTGAGGGACCGGCTGGATGCCGGGCTTTCGCAAATCCAGCTGGCCGTCTCCAATAACCAGTCGGTTAATCGACTTCCCAATACATCGCACTTTTCCTTTCCCTTCGTGGATGGCGCGAACCTTTTGAATGCCCTCAGTCGGAAAATTGCTGTATCCAATGGTTCCGCATGCAATTCTGCTTCTGTGGAACCCTCACACGTACTCCGGGCCATGGGCGTTGAAAAAAGCCTGGCCTATGCCTCCCTTAGGCTGAGCATAGGCCGTTATACGGCGGAGGAGGATATCGATAAGGCTGTAAATATCATCTCGGAGGCGGTTTCCCGGGAACGGGAAGGCAACATTCTCTGGGAACGTAGTCAGTAACCTGTGTTTGGCGTGCTGCTGTCCTGAACGGGGGGGCCTCAGTCCCGTTCGTGTATTGGCCCGCTCTTCTCCCGCAACATTCCTCCTGGTTTCCCTGAAAACGCGCTGAGAATCTCAGAAAATATACTTGCGGCGATTTCTTCGGGAGTATTGGCGCCAATCTCCAAGCCGCAGGGGGCGTAGATCCGTGCCAATTCCCGGGTGGAAAACTCAATGCCTTCCGCCCGGAGTTCCTTCAGCATTTTCTCAAAGCGCTTCCTGGGGCCCAGGGAGCCAATGTAATGGGCCGGACTTTTGATGAGTTCCTTCAAATTTGAGATATCGGTCTTGTAATCATGGGCCATCAGAATGGCAGCCGTCCGCGTGTCGATACTCGGACGGGCATCCCCATCCTTCGGATACAGGTTGGACACTGATCTCAGCTTATCCTTTTTCAGTTTATGTATATTGCCGGTCAGACTAACCTCCCAGTCCATAACGCCAGCCATTTCCAGGATGGGATACACATCGTAATTGTCCCCGTAGATGGCAAGGTGGTACGCAGGTGGGATCAGCTCCACAAAAACACGGGCCTTTACCTCCCCCTTTTTAAAGGTATAGGTCCGGGATTTTTTCTGGTTCCGCACTTCTCTCACCCTGTCCAGGATAAAATCGCGAAAGTCCCCTTCCGGGCAGCCCTGCAGGTCACCGGATTCCGCATGGAAGTAAAAGCTTCTCCCCAGCGCTACCGATTCCAGGCCGCCGCTCAGGGCAGTAATAGTGACAATCAGGTGTTCCTCCCTTACGCGCGTGCATTCTTCGAGCATGGCCATCAGGGGTGAATCCCCGGAAATTGGGGAAATCAGGACATCGATAAGCCCGTTGCATCCCAATCCCACACCGATTTCTTTTTCCTTCGAGGTATCATACGTTACAATGGAGGGTTCCTGCTTCAGGATAGCGATCTGAGAGCGCTGCAGGGCGTCCCCTTCCAGGCACCCGCCGCTGATGCCCCCTTCGAAAATACCCGATTCAAAAACGAGCATCCTGGCCCCTTCCCTTCGGTAGGAGGACTCTTCCACCCGGACTACCTGGGCAATGGCGCATTTCT
>SBFL01000248.1 GCA_006227965.1 Bacteroidota bacterium
ATAGCTGACTGGTTCTCCTTCTACAGGATCCTGGCAATCCCGTTCTTACTGGCTTTCCTTCTAATGGGTAACCGGGAACTGTTCACCTGGTTCCTGTTGGTGAGCTATTCGACTGATGCCATTGACGGTTACCTGGCCCGCAGCCTGAAGATTGTGAGTGCACGGGGCTCACAGCTGGACTCCATCGGGGACCAGGCCACCCTGGTTGTCGGACTTTTCGGGTTGCTGGTTTTTGAAAATCAATTTATTCGGGAAAACTTTTTGCTGATAATTATTGCCTTCGTTCCGTATTTGATCCAGATGGCTATCGCCTTCTGGAAATACGGGAAAACCACGGCATTCCACACTTACCTTGCTAAAATATCGGCTATCCTCCAGGCGGTCTTCATCCTGTGGACCCTTTTCTTTGGACCGGTCTACTGGCTTTTCTACCTGATGATCGCCATTGGTATCCTGGAAACCATCGAGGAGATCAGCCTTATTTTTATGTATGAAACCTGGGTGGAGGATGTAAAAGGCATCTACTGGGCCCTCAGGGATGAGCGCAGGGCTAAAAATGCGTGAATTGTCCCTGATGCTTTGGGATTGCAGGTAATGCGCTTAAGTTGGTAGCGGGGGTGGGGGCGATAGCCCCGGCATTTTTCAATAGTTAAAATTCGTAATACCACCCCCCGGCATACCCGATATAAATCAGGTTCTTCCCGGCACAAAAAAGGTTCTGTATATTTTAACTGTTCAGTACCTCCAGCACCCTTTCAGGTGTAAAGGGAATATGCCTCAAATGTTTTCCCGTAAGTTTGAGAAAAGCATTGGCGATGGCACAGGCCACCATTGGGGTAGCAGTCTCCCCTACTCCTTCCGGGCGTTCCGAGGAAGGAAGTATGGTCGTTTCTATACTTTCGGGGATTTCCTCCATCCGCAGGAGCTGATACGTGTCAAAATTGGATTGCTGAACCCGGCCGTTGACAATGGTGATCTGCTCCTTCAGCACGCTGCTCATACCCATGATGACCCCTCCCTCCATCTGTGCTTTGATATTGTCTGGCTGAACAGGTACCCCCGCATCCAGGGCAATCCAGAAATGATGCACCCGAATCTGGCCTGTATCCCGGTCCAGTGAGATCTCACACACCCCTGTTCCCAGGGAACCGTGTTCCACAAAGGCGACCCCTTTCGCCCGGCCTTCCGGGGCAGGAACATACCAGTCTGAGATCTCGGCAGCTTTTTCCAGGGTAGCCAGCGCCCTTGGGGATTTGGCCATCAATTTCCTGCGGAAATCCACTGGGTCCGTATTCTGGTCCCGCGCGATTTCATCCAGAAGGCATTCAATGGCGAATTTGTTCGCTCCATGCCCCACAGCCCGCCAGTGTTTCAGGCGGATGCCATTGGAGGCCTCCCGCCATTCAGCCAACTGGTTGGGGATGTCGTAATGATCATTTGCCACCCCGCTGGCAACAAGGTTCCCTCCGTCTCCCACAACACAATGGGAAAACCCTGTAAGATTGCCACTGCGGTCTGTACTGGCCTTCAATCGCTGAAGGGAAAGCGGCCTGAAGGCCCCATAGGTGACATCGTCCTCACGCGTCCAGATTAATTTCAGGGGAAGCGGGGCTACTTCTTTGGCCAGTATGGCGCACTCCTCCACGAAGTCGTCCATGCTTCTGCGACCAAACCCGCCACCAAGGTATTGCAAGTGTACATTCACCTTTTCATGTGGAATTCCCAGGATGCCAGGGACCCCCAATTTTGTGTCGGACCCCTGCTGGGATCCAACCCAAACCTCTGCACTCTGCAGGTCTTTTGCCACCTGAACTACCGCATTGAGAGGTTCCATCTGGGAGTGGTACACATAATCATTCTTAAAGTCCGCCCTGTAGGTCCTCTTCGCAGAGGTGAAGGCGTGTTCCACATTTCCTATTTCTGTAATTATCCTTCCCGGCGCCGGCGAACCGGCCATTTCTTCGTATGCTGTATAGACTTCCTGGGAATTGTGTCCGAGGGCGGCAGAAGGGCCCCAGTTAATTTTCAATTGTTCCTTTGCCCGTAAGGCCAGCTCCAGGGATTCGGCGATAATTCCTATCGCGTAATCCAACTGTACGAGTTTGATTACCCCATCCATCTGAAGGATCTCTGACTCATTGGTCAGGGTGGGCCCGGACCCGTGCAGGTTACCCCTTTCAAGGACCCCGTATACCATTCCCGGCATGCGGATATCGATGGCAAACTGGGCCGAGCCATCCACCTTCTCGGGTATCTCAGTGCGGGGAAGTACTTTTCCGATCAGTCGGAAGTCAGCTGGTTTTTTTAAGTCCTCTTCAGTGATTTCCGGCATGGATTCTGGCATGACCAAATAGGGAACCAATTCCCCATAACTTAATTCCCTGCCCGTCTTTCCATGGATTACGCTGCTGGGGGAAGTAGTGATTTCAGATACCGGCACCTCCCAGTGCGCTGCAGCACTACTCATGAGCACGTACCGGGCCTGTGCCCCGGCAGTCCGCATCACAGGCCAGTAACTGCGGGTGGTACGACTGCCTACGGTCATCATTAGCTTACTTCCCGGTCTCCATCCCTCGGAGCCGTAGATCTCAGCCTCCTGAGGAGAGAATTCCACTGACACGTCTGACCAGTCGGCATCGAATTCCTCGGCGAAAACGACAGGGAGCGATGTCATGGAACCCTGCCCCATCTCAGCCGCAGGATTGCAAATCGTTATCTTGCCATCTTCGGACAGCTTAACCCAGGCCGTTACAGGATGCTTTTGAAATTGTTCCCGCATTTTGTCCGTATCACGGCACGAGATTAGCTGGGGCAACATCCCGGAGACCCCTATAAAGAGGGCCACTTCTCCTGAGGTCTTTAAAAAATCCCTGCGACTTATGGTGTTTTTGGTTTTTGGCATCGTATTAACTTTCAGGATTGGTTTCAATTCCGGCAGCCATCTCCACCGCCCTTAGGATTCGAAGGTAGGTGCCGCACCGGCAGAGCACCCCGTTCATGTAGCTTTTGATCTCATCCCGGGTGGGGTTTGGATTGGCCTCCAACAGGGCGACCGCCTGCATGATCTGTCCCGGATGGCAATACCCGCACTGGGGCGCCTGGGCCTCAATCCAGGCCTTCTGCACCGGGTGG
>SBFL01000003.1 GCA_006227965.1 Bacteroidota bacterium
AATATTTTGACAATGCCCCATTAAAAATAGGGGGTTGTTGATAATTACATCATTTTTTTTTTTTTTTACCCCCTCCTTTCTTGACTGAGGATTATAAATTATACTATTTTTGACGATCAAAAAATAAACTAAAACCCTACAACATGAATAAAGTAAAGTTAGAGTATATCTGGTTGGATGGGTATCATCCGACAGCGAACCTCAGAAGCAAGACGAAGATCGAATCGGATTTCGGCGGTACGCTGGAAGAGTGCCCGGTTTGGTCCTTTGACGGAAGCTCCACACAGCAGGCCGAAGGAGGATCCTCAGACCTTTTGCTGAAACCCGTGGCGATCTTCCCGGATCCGGCCCGCGAGAATGGCTATCTAGTCATGGCCGAAGTACTGAACCCGGATGGGACCCCGCATGAGACCAATTTCCGGGCTAAGATTGACGGGGATGCTGATGAAGATTTCTGGTTCGGTTTTGAGCAGGAATATTTCATTATGGATACCCATACGCAATTGCCCCTCGGATTTCCTATCGGGGGATATCCAGGACCACAGGGTCTGTACTACTGCTCTGTAGGGGGCAGGAATACCCACGGGCGGGAGCTCGTGGAACGGCATGCGGACTACTGCCTGCAGGCCGGGTTGAATTTTGAAGGGATCAACCAGGAGGTGGCATGTGGCCAGTGGGAATTCCAGATCTTTGCCAAAGGCGCCAAGAATGCCGGAGACCAGGTATGGGTAGCCCGGTATTTGCTGGACAGACTTACCGAGGATTACGGGTATTACATAGAGTACCACCCGAAACCGGTCAAGGGTGACTGGAACGGAAGTGGAATGCACGCCAACTTCTCAAACAACCTCCTGAGAACCTGTGGATCCCGGGAGATCTATGAAAGAGTATGTGAGGCCTTCCGCCCGGTTACCGAGGAGCATATTGAAGTCTACGGGGAATTCAATGACGAACGCCTTACCGGACATCACGAAACTCAGTCCATCCACGAATTCAGCTACGGGATTTCCGACCGGGGAGCATCCATCCGGATCCCGATCCTGACCGTGGAACGCGGCTGGAAGGGATGGCTGGAAGACCGGCGTCCTGCTTCCAATGCAGACCCATACCGCGTAGCTGGCCGGATCATCAAAACGGTTCAAAGCGCAAACGTCGAAGTGGAGGCATAAGTCCTTGCTGTCGATAAGGATTCAAAACCGCTGAATTGCTACTGGCAATTCAGCGGTTTTCTTTTTAATAGGTGTAGTACAGGAAAAAGCCATATACGCCCAACAGTACCACTCCGTCTTTCCAGTCCAGGCGCTGCCCCCTTGGAAAAAAAACTAGGGGCAGGACCAAAAAGGATATCCCAAGCAACCAGAAGACATCGTGGTCGATAAGGCGCTCATCGATAATTTGAATGGGCTTCACCATGGCCGTTATGCCTAATACGGCGAGCAGGTTGAATATATTTGAACCGATGAGGTTTCCCACGGAAATGGCCTTCTCTTTCTTTACCATCGCAATAAGGGAAGCGGCGAGCTCCGGGATGCTCGTCCCTACAGAGACCACTGTAATCCCTATGAACCTCTCGCTTACGTTGAAGAGGGTAGCCAGGCCAACGGCCCCCGTGATCAGGAGTTCAGAACCACCCCAGAGGGCAAGTCCCCCAGCGCCCAGGTAAAACAGTGTTTTGTAGAGGGGCATTAGCTCTATCACATCGGGGAGCACTTCATCCACGACCGGTTTTTGGTATTTCAGCAAATAGACCAAAAACAGAAAAAGCGTAACCACCATGATCCCGCCTTCCATTCGTCCGAGGAAGAGGTCCCCATAAACAAATACAAAGAAGAGTACCGTGGAAGCCATCATTACCGGCCAGTCTGTGAAATAAAAACTCTTGCGGACATCCATCTGCCCCAGTAGCAGCGCCAAACCCAACACGAGCCCAAGGTTGGCGATATTGGACCCCACAACATTGCTCAGGGCCAGGTCCGGATAACCCTTCAGGGCGGAATCCAGGCTTACGATCAGTTCAGGGGCAGAGGTTACAAAAGAAACCACGGTCATCCCGACCACGATCTTTGGAATCGAAAGTCGAAAGGAAAGATCAACAGACCCCTTCAGCAGGAAGTTCCCCCCTGTTACCAGTAATAACAACCCTAAGACAATAAAGGAAACGTCAATCATTTCAGAACCCATTGAAGGGGATAAATATAGTATAAGCAATACCCATTCTACAGGTTATATTTCAACTATTTTTATAGTTTTTTAACTATTTTTTTAGTTGCACAACTGATTTATTAGTGCTATGTTTGTCCCAAATTCCATTGTATGCAACGTCTCACCAACAAGGAAGAAGAGGTAATGAAACTGCTCTGGAGGCTTGAAAAAGCCTTCGTAAAGGAGTTGCTCGAAGCCTTTCCCGGAAAGCGCAAACCCCATTACAATACCCTTTCCACAATGGTCCGGAACCTGGAGGAGAAAGGATTCGTGGGTCATGAGGCCTTTGGGAATACCCACCGGTACTATCCGCTGGTTAGCCGGGAGGTCTATCGAAAGGAATTTATAGGGGAGACCGTTGCTGACTATTTTGACCACAGCTACAAGAGCCTGGTTTCCTTCTTCGCCAAAGAGGAAAAGATCTCAGCTGAGGAACTCCGAGAGATCATCTAACTGATAAAAAAAAAAAAAAAATAGGATCTTATGGAAACCTACCTTATCAAAGCCTCCGCCATCCTGGGTATTTTCCTGCTGACCTACCAGCTGCTGCTCCGGAAGGAAACCTTTTTCAGACTGAACCGCTTCTTCCTGCTAACCGGGATGGTGGCGGCCCTGCTTCTTCCCCTGGTCACCATCAGGGAGGAGATAATAATCCCCGTGGAACTGATCAGGGCACAGTCGGATTCCCCAAACCAGGATTACGCGGGCCCCGGGGCCGGTACCGGATGGGAAATCCTCCTGTGGGCAGGTTACCTGCTGGGTGCCCTGTATTTTACGGGCATGGTCGGGAAGCAAATCTGGAGCCTGATGGTGTTGATGAGAAATCCGGAAACCGAACGACAGAAGGGTTTTACCCTGGTCCGGACAGACAGGATAGAATCTCCGTTTTCCTTTTTCAGGTATATTTTTTACAATCC
>SBFL01000372.1 GCA_006227965.1 Bacteroidota bacterium
TGCTGCCTCCCAGCTTCAAGGTCTTTGTCTTTCGGATTTTCGAAACGGTTTGTGGAACTTCTTGTGTAGGGACCCATTCCGGATCGGCACCTGACAGGCCCATTAGGATAGCCAGGTCAGTGGCGTGTCCTTTCCCGGTGAGCGACAGGGACCCGTAAACCAGCACCCGTACCTCGGAAACCCGCCGGAACCCTTCCCTCTCCTTGAGTTCCCGGATAAATCGTTCTGCAGCCCTCCAGGGACCCAGGGTATGGGAACTGGAGGGGCCAATTCCGATTTTGAGCATGTCGAAGACACTGATGCACTCCATAATGCAGATCATCTCAGGTTGGTCCGGCTAAAATACGAAAGCCGTCACTGCCAGAATGCAGTTTTTACGGAATATTTGTAGACATTCATGCCGCTTCAGATCCCCTTTATTCCCTTATATAATGACAGTCTGTCAGGTAATGGGCCTTGGCATGTTGTTTGACCTTAGCTATGCGATTTCGAAACCGAAACTTTAATTACATAAAGCAAATAGGATGAGCAAGATTATTGGAATTGACCTGGGTACCACAAATTCCTGTGTTTCCGTGATGGAAGGGAATGAGCCTGTGGTGATCCCGAATGCAGAAGGCAAGCGGACCACTCCTTCTGTCATTGCCTTCGTCGAAGGCGGTGAGATAAAAGTGGGAGACCCGGCCAAACGTCAGGCAGTGACCAACCCGGAGAAAACCATTTACTCTATTAAACGGTTCATGGGGAACAAATACTCCGAATCCAAGAAAGAAGCGGATCGGGTACCATATAAAGTAGTAAAAGGAGATAACGATACACCTCGGGTGGATGTGGACGGAAGATTGTATACTCCGCAGGAACTTTCCGCCATGATCCTTCAGAAAATGAAGAAAACGGCAGAAGATTACCTGGGGCAGACTGTAACTCAGGCCGTGATCACCGTACCGGCCTACTTTAACGATTCACAGCGCCAGGCCACCAAGGAGGCCGGGGAAATCGCAGGACTGAAGGTTGAGCGGATCATCAACGAGCCCACGGCCGCATCCCTGGCATATGGACTGGACAAAAAACATACGGACCAGAAGATTGTCGTTTTCGACTTCGGAGGCGGTACCCACGACGTTTCCATACTGGAGCTGGGCGACGGCGTCTTTGAAGTGCTTTCGACAGATGGTGACACCCACCTGGGCGGGGATGACGTGGACGAAAAAATCATCAACTGGCTTTCCGAGGAGTTCAAGAAGGAAGAGGGGATTGACCTTCGGCAGGACCCCATGGCCCTCCAAAGGTTGCGGGAAGCCTCTGAAAAGGCAAAAATTGAGTTGTCTTCTTCTTCCCAGACCGAGATCAACCTTCCCTACATTACCGCTACTGCTTCCGGCCCTAAACACCTGGTGCGCTCCCTGAGCCGCTCCAAGTTTGAGCAGCTTATCGAAGATCTGGTAAAAAGGACGATTGCGCCTTGTGAGACAGCCCTTAAATCGGCCGGCCTATCAAAGAGCGATATCGATGAGATCATTCTGGTAGGTGGATCCACCCGGATCCCCGCCGTCCAGGAGGCTGTTGAAAAATTCTTCGGGAAGAAACCTTCCAAAGGGGTGAACCCGGATGAGGTAGTGGCCATCGGGGCAGGGATCCAGGGTGGCGTCCTTACCGGAGACGTGAAGGATGTACTCTTGCTGGATGTCACACCCCTTTCCCTCGGAATCGAAACCATGGGAGGTGTAATGACCAAACTCATAGAGGCCAACACGACGATTCCTACAAAAAAATCTCAGATATTCTCCACCGCAGCGGATAACCAGCCTTCTGTGGAAATCCACGTCCTTCAGGGGGAACGCCCCATGGCGGCGGATAACAAGACCATCGGAAGGTTCCACCTTGACGGGATCCCACCGGCACCGCGGGGGACCCCTCAGATCGAGGTGACCTTTGATATCGATGCCAATGGTATTATCAAGGTTTCAGCCACTGACAAAGCTACCAGCAAATCTCAGGACATTCGCATCGAGGCGTCCTCCGGGCTCACAGAAGAGGAAATCCAACGGATGAAAGCGGAGGCAGAAGCCAATGCAGAAGCGGATAAGGTGGCCAAGGAGCGCGCCGATAAACTGAATGAGGCAGACAGCATGATCTTCCAGACCGAGAAACAACTTCAGGAATTTGGAGACAAACTCTCAGATGATAAGAAGAAACCGATCGAAGAGGCCCTCGAAGAGCTGAAAAAAGCACATGAGAGCAAGGAACTGGATTTGATCCAGCCTGCTTTGGACAAGATCAACGAAGCGTGGAAAGCCGCTTCAGAAGAGATGTATAAAGCTCAGGCGGAAGGCCAGCAGGCAGGTCCCTCCGACGGGCAGGAATCAGCTTCGGAAGACACCAAGGAAGGTGACAATGTAGAGGATGTTGATTTTGAAGAGGTAAAGTGATCCGATGAGGATCTTACACAAGGGAAAGGGCGGAGCAATCCGCCCTTTTTTGTTGGCCCCGCCTTTACTTTGTTCGGATTATCGGCTACCTTTACCTCATGAAAAATCGCTTGCGGCCAATCCTTTTGCTTCTTTCACTTAATCTGCCGCTGCTGTTGTGTGCCCAACCCGAGGTTTTTACAATATCCGATTTCGAATTGCAGGGTCCGGTGAAAACGAATACTGTCATTACGGATTACGGGGAGGAGCGTTTTGAGTTTGACCAGGAGGGAAAACTCCTCAAAACACTTACCCGGTATAGCGACACGGACTACGATATAACCTACTATCGGTACCGGGAGGGGGAATTAACGGAGCGCAGGGATGAGGTTTTCAGGGACGGAACTTTTGATAAAAGCACCTCTTTTGCCCGATTTTATCAAAGGGATACCACGGTTGGTCTGCTAAAGGAAACCATTACCTCCTATGATGAACAGTTGAAGGAACAACTCACCTATACCTATGATTCCATCGGCAGGCTGGAACATATTGTCCGCATTGGTCAGGAGGGGATTGATGAAACCCGGGTGACGTATTCGGAGCATCAGGGGGAGGAGACTGCTGAATATTATCTGAACGGTCAGTTGTCAAAATCAATTCGGCACTCAGAAAAAGATCAGGCAGCCAGAAAGCGGATAACCACCCT
>SBFL01000416.1 GCA_006227965.1 Bacteroidota bacterium
CCGGGAACCGAGGGAGAATTTGACCTGTTCTGCACCGAGTACTGCGGACTGGAACATTCCTATATGTTTACGGCAGTCCAGGTAATCCCCAAGGAGGATTTTGATACCTGGATAGAAGACACCACGGCAGTGGCAGCTGTTATTGACACCGAATTGTCCCCGGCCGACCAGGGATGGCAGGTGCTTACCCGGAATGGTTGCAATGCCTGCCATTCCAGCGATGGAAGCAAACTTATTGGTCCATCCTACCTGGGAGGCTGGGGAGGTACCCGTACCGTGGTTTCGGGCAGGGAGGAGATTGAGGTCCCAATCGATGAGGAATATATCAAACGCTCCATATACGATCCCAATGCTGAAGTGGTCAAGGGCTACAGCAGTGGTTTGATGCTCTCCTACGAAGGAATGGTCACTGAAGAGGAAGTGGAACTCATTATCGAGTACCTGAAAGCACTGAATGAATAAATATCTGAAGCTGGGCAAGTTTAACATCTCAGTCCCTGTTGCCCTGACAGGCTTCCTGGGGTATTTTATGGTTCGTGCCGTCATTGACATGCATGCCCTTTATACCGTTTCAGGCATATTCCTGCTTTCTCTGTCATCTGCCGCTCTGAACCAGATCCAGGAACGCCATACGGATGCGCTTATGAAGCGTACCTCCCAACGGCCCCTTCCTTCGGGACAGGTAACACTTCCAGGAGCCATAATCTTTTCCTCGGTCTGTGCACTGGCAGGATCCCTCCTGCTTTTGCTCACAGGCCACTGGCTGGCTGCGGCCCTGGGAATATTTACCCTGGCCTGGTATAACCTGGTCTATACGCCTCTCAAACGAGTTACGGCATTCGCCGTGCTCCCGGGAGCACTGATCGGGGCACTGCCTCCACTGATCGGGTGGACGGCTGCCGGCGGGAACCCGCTGGATATGGAAATCCTGGCGGTGGCCTTCCTGCTCTTTGTGGGTCAGATGCCCCATTACTGGCTCCTGCTTCTGAAGGTGGGGGACGAATTCCATCAGGCAGGCCTGCCCGTAATCACCAGTTTGTTCGATCAGCGACAGATCCGCAACCTGAGTTTTATTTGGATCGCGGCCACGGGTGTATGTGTACTGATGCTGCCCGCCACCCCCGTTATCAGGCACCGGGCCATGTCTCTGATCCTCATAGCCGCAGCCCTGATTTTCCTTATCCGCATGTTCCGTTTTTCTTTCAGGGGGAATCTGGTGCAACATTGGAAAAAGGCATTTATTACTGTAAATTTGTTTTACCTGCTGATTATCCTGGTACTAATTGCTGACCGAATGTTCTAAGCATATAAACTAAAACCCACCTCATGAAAAAACTTGATATGATGAAAAAAATCCTGATGATTCTTCTGGCTGCCATGCTCCTGGCTGCCTGCAACAGTAAGCCTGATAAGAAAGAGGCAACTGCCACCGGACAGGAGGCCCTTGCAGCCGAATGGGTGGAAGTAACCCTGAGTGTGGAGGGCATGACCTGCAATGGTTGTGAGAATGCCATCAAGGCAGGTGTGGAAACCATTGAAGGCATTGCCGAGGTGGAATCCTCCCACGAAGAAGCCTGGACCCGGGTCAAGTATGACAAGAACCAGACCTCGCTGGAAGATATCCAGACCAAGATCACCGAGACAGGTTATGAGGTGAAGGGAGAGCTATAAGTAAAAACATACAGCGGCAACGTCGGCCCTGGAACTTCTCCCGGGCCAATATACCATTGGCCATAGGCGGACTATTGCCCGCTTTGCAGGGACTATTGCTCCTTTATGTAGGTATCAAACCAACGAAGCTGCTCCCACAGTACATGTTCAATGCTTTCCTTTGCCCGGTATCCATGATCCTCGAAAGGCAACAGAACCAGTCGGGCTATTCCTCCTGATCCGCGTACAGCTTCATAGAATATCTCAGACTGGATGGTGAGCGTTCCGGGGTTGGCATCGTCATTGCCATGGAGGATCAGCACAGGCTCATTGACCTGGTCGGCAAAGAAGGTCGGAGAAACCTGGATATAGACATCCCTGGCCTCGAACAGAGAGCGGCGTTCGGACTGGAACCCGAAGGGCTGGGTGGTTTTGTTGTAGGAACCACTGCGGGCGATCCCGGCCTTGAACAGGTCCGTATGTGCCAGCAGGTTGGCCACCATGAGCCCGCCATGGCTATGACCGATCACCCCTATCTGATCGGGATCGGTCACTCCCAGTTCCACCGCCTTGGCCACGGCAGCCTCCGCATCCGCCACCAGCTGTGGCACAAAGGTATCATAAGTGGATTCCGCATCACCGACCATGGGCATGGCGGTCTGATCCAGCACCACATAGCCCTGGAGCAGGAAAAACAGGTGGGAAGATCCGCGAATGCGCATAAAGCGCCTGGTGGAGCCCCTGACCTGTCCTGCCGTGCTGGCACTGGCATACTCCAGGGGGTATGCATAGATCACCGTGGGCATGGCTGTTCCTTCCTGGTATCCGGGCGGAAGGAGCAACTGGAAACTGAGTGGCACCCCGTCTTCCCTTTCATAACGGACCAGCCTCTTTTCAATCTGCCGCAATTCCGGGGTGGGGTCCTCAAAATTGGTTACAGGCACTCGTTTCAGTTCCCTGGTGGCCTCCCCTTCTGCGGACTTGATCTTTTTTCCGGGAGTGGCCAGGTAGTAGTTGGGCACCTCTGTGGGGGACTCGGAACGCAACAGGAAATTGTCATCTTCTCCTGCAAAGGCCACAAAGGATTCGTAGCGATCCGGATCACACCGGAACAGGCGGGTGGACTCACCGGTCTCCAGGTTCCGCAGGTCCAGGAAGGGCCTGTCGCCCTGATCGGTGGCACCGCTGCCGCGGAAATACACTTCATTCTTCTTCTGATGCATGACCCACCGGCCATTGGGCAGCTGGCGCAGTACCGGCCGGCCCGGATCGTTATAGCGATCGCTCTGATCCATATCAAACCATAACCTTGAGGTTCCTTTGTCCACGTCCAGTAGCCAGACATATCGCCAGCGTCGCACCCTTTCGTTTTCGGTAAGCATAAGCAAACCACCTTCTTCCGCCCAGGCATTCATCCAGGGCTGTATCCGGTGTTCCGCTCTGAATACCTCTTCAGCCT
>SBFL01000086.1 GCA_006227965.1 Bacteroidota bacterium
AAGGACAGCAGAGCCCTGTACCGGCTAAAGGTACTAAAAGTAGGGAAACTCAATGAGCGTTGGCAGGGGTCGTTCAATGATTCTTGCAGAGCTGACGCAGATCAGTGTGCGTGCCTTTTTGCCCGGGTAAATTTGTACATACCCAAATAGTTTCCGTGATGACTGCCCTGTTAGATCATACCTCCGATGTTGCCATCCTGGCTGAAGGTTACAGCCAGAAAAACCTCTTTTCCAACGCGTTATGGCAAATGAACAATGTATTGCTCCCTGGTTATTGCGAGGGGACCCGCCATTACGACTGCAAGATGCGTCTGCGCCTCCACGGAAGTGATCCCACCGTGCTCCTTGTCGATTTCCTGTCAGAGGCCCTGGCCCTGACCTACATCCAAAGGGCAATCTTCTGTTATGTACATTTCGAGGTGCTGAACCGCACACTGCTGGCCGGCCACCTCTATGGCCGGTGGTATAAAGAACTGGATAACGAAATAAAGGCGGTGACGTATCACGAGGCAAACGTCAGCCAGGATGCCATTGGAAAATGGACCAGCCCAATCCTGTTCGACCTTTGAATGAAACCTTTAGAGAAATCCGATATCGTCCGCCTGTCTCATTTTTGCTGGGAGATCCCCAGCGATTTCAAACCCGGAATGCGCGTCCCTGCCCGTATTATTGCCGAGGAGGCCCTCCTGGATGACATCTTGGGAGACCGTTCCCTGCAGCAGCTGGTCAATGTAACCACCCTGCCCGGGATCCTCAAGGCCGCCTTTGTAATGCCGGACGTGCATGAGGGCTACGGCTTTCCCATAGGAGGAGTGGCGGCCACTGCATTTCCCCACGGGGCGATTTCCCCCGGAGGCATCGGTTACGATATCAATTGCGGGGTGCGGTTGCTGAAAACACCGTTGAAGGAAGATCAGATCCGTGAAAAAGTACCACTGCTGGTCCGGGAACTGTTCGCACAAATCCCTTCGGGTATGGGGACCCCGGGTCATTTCCAGCTTACAGAGGAAGAAATGAATTCGGTCTTACTGAACGGCTCCCGCTGGGCCCTGCAACGGGGATATGCGACGGAATCAGACCTGGAACACACCGAAAGCAACGGGTGCCTGCCGGGGGCAGACCCCCTGAAAGTATCCCAAAGGGCCCGCCAGAGAGGTCGGGACCAGCTGGGTACCATCGGTTCCGGGAACCATTTTGTGGAAGTTGGATATGTGGACCGCATACTGGAACCGGATATTGCGAGAGGGTATGGATTGTTCGAAGGGCAGGTAACCATCCTGATCCATACCGGATCCAGGGGGCTCGGGCATCAGGTAGCTACGGATTACATACGTGTCATGCTGGAAGCCATGCCCGCCTATGACATTAAACTCCCGGACAGGGAACTGGCCTGTGTCCCCTTCGACTCCCAGGAGGGCCAGGATTACTTTGGGGCCATGTGCGCTGCGGCCAACTTCGCCTGGTGCAACCGGCAGGTGGTCACCTGGGAGGTACACCAGGCATGGAAAAATATTTTCGGGCCAGATGCGGTATCACCTGAATTGCTTTACGACGTGGCCCATAACATCGCTAAAGTGGAGACTCATGAGATCTGCGGAGAGACACAAAAAGTGGTTGTCCACCGAAAAGGGGCCACCCGTGCCTTCGGGCCCTGGCATGAAGAAATTCCTGCAGTCCACCAGCCTTTTGGGCAGGCCGTGCTCATCCCGGGCAGCATGGGCACAAGTTCCTACGTCCTAGCGGGGGCGGAGGGCAGCGCTCAGGTAGCTTTTGGGTCCTGCTGCCACGGTGCCGGAAGGCGATTATCGCGGACAGCGGCCAAGAAGCAGGTGAATGCTCCTGTTCTCAAGGAGGAACTCGAAGCTGCCGGGATCTACCTCGAGGCGTCCTACCGGCGTATTGCGGAAGAAGCCCCGATAGCCTATAAGGACGTGGATACCGTGGTCCGATCCGTGAGCGCAGCTGGCATTGTTACCCCTGTGGCCCAACTAAGGCCCCTGGCAGCAATTAAAGGCTAGCAGAATCGGGAAATCATGTGTATTTTCAACCAAAGCTTCTTTTTATGGATGAAAAGGACCCCAAAGATCCCGTGGCCTTCAAACTCGACTACAGCAAAAGTGCCGAAAGACCCTTCCTGGAAGGGCCCAGGAACCGCTTCAAGGAATTTTGGTTTGCCCTGAAGGTGGCTTATCAATTTGTGCGAGGTTTTCGAAAATTGCACTTCGTGGGGCCTTGCGTCACCGTGTTTGGCTCGGCCCGGTTTGATCCGGAGAGTCCATATTACAAACAGGCAGAGGAGGTGGGCAGGGTCCTGTCGGAAATGGGTTTCACGGTTATGACGGGGGGAGGCCCGGGCATTATGGAGGCCGCAAACAAGGGAGCCTTTGAGCATGGGGGTTATTCGATCGGCTGCAACATTATCCTGCCAAGGGAACAGAAACCAAACCCCTATCTTCACAAATGGATCGACATCCCCTATTTCTTTGTTCGGAAGTTCCTGCTGGTTAAATATTCCTATGCCTTCATCGTAATGCCCGGCGGGGTAGGCACCCTGGATGAGCTCTTTGAATCCCTTACCCTTATTCAGACAAAGATGATTGCCGATTTCCCTGTGGTCATTATCGGGAAGGACTACCACAAGGAACTCTACCAGCACATTCAGCTAATGGCCGAAAAGGAAAGCATCAGCCCGGAAGACATGAACCTGATTTACATGACAGACTCCGTGGCGGAAATGCGGAAGCACCTGCAGCAATGTGCGGTGCGGAAATTCGGGCTTGTGAAAAAACCCCTTCAATCGCGCTGGTGGCTGGGGGAACACAACAAGGGCCGCCGTGCTTCCTGAAAACGGTTTGGCGGTCATGAATTCCCGCGTAACCCAGGTTACACCCACCCATCAGTATATGTCATAAATTTGTGCCTCGGTTCAATATGATGAAAGCAATCTTTGGAAGTCGCAGCTTTAGGAATAATCTGATATTCCTGATCGTTTTGGGAGTGGTCCTCTACGCTACGGGATACCACGTCCGTATCTATTCCGGGCTTAGAAACAGGCTCATCCGCACCGGTATCATTGCCCCGAAATCCCTGGCAGCCATCAATTTTGA
>SBFL01000095.1 GCA_006227965.1 Bacteroidota bacterium
CCTGCTTTCCAATACCTTCCGGGAGTATCGCATCGCGCTTTACAACTACCATAGGAAAGGACTGGACATCATGGCGGACGACAACAGCACGGGAAAGCAGACCATCGCAGGCTCTCTGAGGCTTTTTGAAACCCTCATCCAGCGCCGGCCCAATGCCTTCCTGATCCAGACCTTCTTCGATGCCAAGGCGGAAGAGATCCAGAATATCTTCTCGGATGGGCCAAAGGTGGATATCGTACAACTGAAGGAGACCCTCAACCGGGTGGCTCCCTTCTACGCGAGTACGTGGAATCAAATTACGTACTGACCACATTTTTTTACAGTCGGAACTGTTATCTTTACGGCACTAATATCCATACAGGTGCTGTCCCGTTTGTCCATACAGAATTATGCGCTGATCGATGACCTCCAGGTCAGTTTCTCGGAAGGTTTTACTACGATCACAGGGGAGACAGGGGCGGGAAAGTCCATCCTGCTCGAGAGTCTTTCCCTGGTGCTGGGCAAGCGCGCAGACCGCACAGCACTTCGGGATCAGGACCGAAAATGCGTTGTGGAAGCCGAATTCTCCCTGGACCGCTACCCGGACCTTAAAGCGTACTTTCGGGAGCAGGACCTGGACTACGAAACAAATACCATTCTGAGGAGGGAGATCAAGCCAAGCGGCAAATCTCGTGCCTTCGTCAATGACAGCCCGGTTACCCTGGATGTGCTGTCCGCCCTTGGTAAGCGCCTTGTCGACGTGCATTCACAGCACCAGACCCTGGAACTCACCGAACACGACTTCCAGCTGCACGTGGTGGATGCCCTTGCTGACAATACGTCCCTTCTTGGGAGGTACCGGGATCAGAGAGGAGAATTCCTGGGAGCCCTGAAACGCCTGGATGAGCTTAAGACCAGGCGGGATACAGCTTTCAGGGAGCAGGATTACAACGAATTTTTGCTGGACGAGCTGGATAAGGCCAACCTGCGGGCAGGAATGCAGGAGGAGCTGGAAGAACAGTACGCCATGCTGAGCAATGCAGAGCAAATAATGGAAACCCTGGGTGGGGCTGTCCGGTTGTGCCACCAGGAGGAATACGGGCTGTTATCCCTGCAGGGCCGCCTGAGGCAACTCAGCGGCAGGCTTGCCGGCTACGGCCCGGCCTTCAAGGGCCTGCACGAGCGGATACAGTCCCTATTCATCGAAGCCGACGATATCACCCAGGAGTTGGAACAACTCCTTGAAAGTCAGGAGGCGGACCCGGCGCAGATGGAAGCCGTTGGCAACCAACTCCAGGTTTTGTACAACCTTCAGAAGAAACACGGGGCAGCTGCGGTTTCAGATCTGATAGAGGTAAGAGAATCCCTGCGGGAAAAGGTCGAGCGCACCGTAGACCTGGACCAGGCTATTGCCAGCATGGAAGACCAGGTGGAAGCGTTACAAAACACCCTGGACGACCTTGCCGGGCAGCTGCATCAGAAGCGGGTGGAAACCTTGCCAGTATTCACGTCCCAATTGGAAAGGCAACTTTCTGCACTCGGGATGCCGAATGCCTCCTTTAAATGGCGCCTGACCCCGCAGGAGGTATTTGGCCCTGCCGGAAGGGATTCCCTGGAACTGCTATTTACCGCCAACAAGGGAGGCCAGCACGGATTGCTGAAGAAGACCGCCTCCGGGGGTGAGTTATCCCGGATCATGCTGACCATCAAGGCTATACTGGCTTCCTACGAACCCCTTCCCACCATGATGTTCGACGAGATCGACACGGGGGTGTCGGGGGATATTTCCACAAGGATGGCCGAGATCATGCAGCGGATGTCGGGTCATATGCAGATTTTTGCCATTACACACCTGCCACAGGTGGCCTCCAGAGGGCATCAGCAATTCAAGGTCTACAAAGAGGACAGGGATGGGCGCACCTATACCCAGATGAAGCCTCTGGGCAGGGAGGAACGGCTGCAGGAACTCGCCCAGATGCTTGGTGGAGGCGGGACTTCCGATACGGCCCTTACCCATGCCAGGGAACTGCTCAATTAAGCTTCAGGGCCCGGCGGGCTGATCCAGCACAGATTCGTGCCTCCTGTAACTTCTTTTTTAAATATCTTTGGGGCGTTTAACATTAATGAGATGCCATGGGCTACAATCTACTGAAAGGGAAAAAGGGAATTATTTTCGGAGCACTGGACGAGCACTCCATCGCCTGGAAAACCGCAGAACGGGTACATGAGGAAGGAGGCTCCTTTGTGCTTACAAACGCCCCTATCGCAATGCGGATGGGGAAAATCAATGAACTGGCTGACAAAACGGGATCTGAGATCATTCCCGCCGACGCGACCAGCGAGGAAGACCTCGAAAACCTGGTTTCCCGTGCCATGGAGGTCCTGGGCGGAAAGCTGGATTTTGTGCTGCACTCCATCGGGATGTCCGTAAACGTTCGTAAAGGAAGGCACTATACCGACCAGAAATACGATTTCACCGCCAAGGGCTGGGATGTTTCAGCCCTGTCCTTTCACAAGGTCATGCAATCGCTTTACAAGGCGGATGCCATGAATCCCTGGGGAAGTATCGTGGCCCTGACCTATATGGCCGCCCAGCGAACTTTCCCCGATTACAACGATATGGCAGACAACAAGGCCTACCTGGAGTCCGTTGCTCGGAGTTTCGGGTACTTTTTTGGAAAGGAAAAGCAGGTGCGGGTAAATACGATTTCCCAATCCCCAACGCCCACCACGGCCGGCAAAGGGGTTACCGGGTTTGATGCCTTTATCAATTATGCGGAGAAAATGTCGCCCCTGGGCAATGCAACGGCCCTGGAATGCGCCAATTATACGGTGAGTCTGTTTTCGGATCTCACGCGAAAGGTTACCATGCAGAACCTTTATCACGACGGTGGCTTTTCATCCACAGGGGTGAGTCAGGAGATCATCGATACCTTCGGGGAATGACCACCACAAAGTAAGATTTCAAAGCCATCCGAAAAGCGGATGGCTTTTTTATAAGCGTTTATGGATTTGCGATTTTCATTTGTGGTACCGGTGTACAACCGGCCGGAGGAAACCCGGGAATTGCTCGGGAGCCTTTCCTGCATGCATTTCGGGGAGCCTTTTGAGGTGG
>SBFL01000417.1 GCA_006227965.1 Bacteroidota bacterium
TTCCACCCGATCATAGGGGTTGGTATTAAAGGCGATTCCCTGGCCGATACGAAGCTGCAGGTTCCGTTTCCAGAAATAGAAGTTGTAATGAACGTAAAGCCCCAGGTTATCCCCAAGGGTCCGGTTTCCCATATGCTGATAGATAAAGGAAACCCCCTGGTCCGGATACCCGTAGCGTTCTTCCCAGGCTTCCTGCCCAAAGGTCTTGCGGTTAAGGGCCAGGATGAACCCGCCCGGATGCGCCCGTATCAGGTGCGAAACATCCGGGTTGTGCAGCAGTACAGAACCGTAAAAGGGATTCAGGTCCAGATTCCGGACGGGAGCGGTTTCCTGTCCGAGGAGGGCCGGTACCCAGAGCAGGACACACAGGATGAAGGAGAACCCTTTTTTCATCGGGGATAAAGGTAGGACTTTTGGTGTATAGTCCGGATCCATACAGGGACCCCTACTTAAAATACCGCCTCGGCAATGGCCCGGATATTATCGGATTTCCCCATGGAATAAAAATGCAGGACAGGTACGCCGGCGGCCCTGAGTTCCTTCGATTGCTCGATAGCCCATTCGATCCCCACCTGCCGCACCTCACCGTTATTCCTGCAGGCCGTCACCGCCTCGATCAGGTCCTCGGGAAGTTCCGTGCGGAAAACCTGTGGAAGCAACTGCAGGTGCTTTTTGACGGCAATCGGCTTGATACCGGGTATGATGGGTACCTCAATGCCCATCTCCCGGGCCCTATCAACGAATTCAAAATACTTCCGGTTATCGAAAAACATCTGGGTGACCACGTAGTCTGCCCCCAGGTCCACCTTGTGCTTTAGCCATTTCAGGTCCGTTTTCAGGGAGGGCGCTTCCATATGTTTTTCGGGATATCCTGCCACCCCGATACAAAAATCCGAGCCCTGGTCGGTTTCAACCACTTCATGCAGGTAGACCCCCTTGTTCAGGTCCACGATTTGCTGCACCAGGTCCGAAGCATAGGTATGCCCTCCACTGGTGGGAGTAAAGTATTTTTCCTCCTTCATGGCATCGCCCCTCAGGGCCATCACGTTGTCGATGCCCAGATACTGGCAATCCACCAGCAGGTACTCGGTTTCCTCCCGGGTAAAGCCGCCACAGAGGACGTGCGGGATGGTATCCACATCGTATTTGTGTTTAATGGCCGCACAAATTCCAAGGGTTCCGGGCCGCATCCGGGTTCGTTTTTTATCGAGTAGTCCGTCCCGGTCTATATACACGTATTCCTCCCTGGAGGTCGTCACATCGATAAAGGGCGGATTGAATTCCATGAGCGGATCGATGTTATCGTACAGCTCTTCGATATTCTTCCCCTTTACAGGAGGGATCACCTCGAAAGAAAACAGGGTTTCATCGGTCTTCTCTATGTGCTGGGTAACTTTCATAGGTTAATTGTTAACGCGCTTATCTCAATAGTTGGAATTTGTCATTCAGTTGCCAGGTTGGGAGCCAGCCATTTTTCAGCTTCTTCTAGGGACATGCCCTTTCTCCGGGCATAATCTTCCAGCTGGTCCCTTCGGATCCTGCCCAGTCCGAAATATGTGGCCTTGGGATGGGCAAAATAATACCCGCTGACACTGGCGGCAGGCCACATCGCAAGGCTTTCCGTAAGCCGGACACCGATCCGTTCCTCCACCTCCAGGATCTGCCAGATAGTCTTTTTTTCTAGGTGATCCGGACAGGCCGGGTATCCCGGGGCCGGGCGGATCCCCTTATAGGCCTCACGGATCAGGTCCGCATTGTCAAGCTGCTCCCCAGGGGCATACCCCCAGTGCCGGACACGGACCTCCTTGTGCAAATACTCTGCAAAGGCCTCCGCAAGGCGATCTGCCAGGGCTTTGACCATGATACTCCCGTAATCGTCCAGTTTGCCGGTGTATTCCGCTGCCAGTTCATCGGCTCCCAGGCCTGCAGTTACGCAAAAACACCCCACATAATCCCTGAGACCCGATTCCGCCGGGGCAATGAAATCGGCCAGGGCAAGGTTCGGAACCCCTGCCCTCTTGCTACCCTGTTGCCGGAGGGTTCGAAAGGAATGTACCTGCCCGTCGTCCATACTGACCTCAATGTCATCTCCGATAGCGCTGGCAGGGAACAACCCAAACACTCCCCTGGCTGTAAGCAGTTTTTTCCGGGTGACATCTCTGAGCATCTTCCGGGCGTCCCGATACAGGGCCCGGGCCTGTTCCCCCACCACGGCGTCCTCCAGGATGTCAGGGAACCTGCCATGCAGGTCCCAGGCACGGAAAAAAGGAGACCAGTCGATAAAGGGTTCCAGTTTTCTTAGGTCCACCGGACCAGTCTCCTGGATGCCCAGTTTTCGGGGTACTGTAATATCCTGTTCCCTCCATTCCAGCTTCAGGGCATTATCCCTGGCTTCCTGCAGGCTCAGATAGGATTTCTGACGCCCGCGGGAGAGGAATTTATCCCGAAAGGATTCATAATCCAGCTTGACGGAGTTCTTGTATGCCTCCGACCTTTCTGCCTGTAGCAGGTCTCCTACCACGGTTACTGCCCTGCTGGCATCATTTACATGTACAACTGCCGCGCTGTACTGGGGGTCGATCTTGACCGCCGTGTGCGCTTTGCTCGTGGTGGCACCGCCTATGAGTAATGGGATCCGGAATTCCTGCCGCTCCATTTCCCTGGCCAGGTAAACCATTTCGTCCAGGGAGGGGGTGATCAGGCCGCTGAGGCCGATGATATCCACCTGTTCCTTTTTGGCAGCCTCAATGATCTTTTCGGGGGGCACCATGACTCCCAGGTCGACGATATCGTAATTGTTACAGGCCAGGACCACGCTGACGATATTCTTTCCGATATCGTGCACATCTCCCTTAACCGTCGCCATCAGGATCTTTCCGGCAGGTCGCATGTCACTGAGGGCGGCATTTTCCTCTTCTATAAACGGAGTCAGGTAGGCTACTGCCTTCTTCATGACCCTGGCTGATTTGACCACCTGGGGCAGGAACATCTTCCCGCTGCCAAACAAATCGCCCACTACATTCATTCCCTTCATAAGGGGGCCTTCAATGACCTCAATGGTGCGGTTGGTGCTCTTCCGGGCTTCCTCCAC
>SBFL01000087.1 GCA_006227965.1 Bacteroidota bacterium
TTAATCTAAGCGGAGGAAGAGGGATTCGAACCCCCGGAGGTGTGACCCTCAACGGTTTTCAAGACCGCCGCATTCGACCACTCTGCCATTCCTCCTTAATAGCCAGTAATGAACCCTGTTTTTATAAGGACATTCGCAAAAGGCTGGGCAAAGATAAAAAAGGCTTTTAAATTCTGATCCAAAACAGCGCTGTTTTTGACAACCAGGTCTGTAAACCCGGGGATGTATTCTGTTATCGGCTGCATCCTTCGGATTTCTGTCAAATTTTTTATCTTCCCAATGCTTAAGCGGATTTGGATGAAAGAATATAATGTAGCTGTGCTGGGACCCATCCCCAGGGATCATATAACTACTCACAAGGGAGAGGTAATAGAGAAATACGGATGTGCAACGCATACGGCCATAGGTCTGTCCCGCCTTCTTGGTGAGAACGGCACGGTCTACCCGGTATCGCATGTGCGCAAGATAGACCGCAGAGGGGTGTTGGAAGTTTTTGCACCTTACCCCAATATAGATACGGGCCACATCAGGGATGGGGCTGACCAGGGGGATGTGATCCAATTGCAATTTGTAGATCAGAACAACCGACTGGAAAAGCAGACAGGCTTTATGAACCCCATACTTCCTGAGGATGTGGCCGACCTCCTGCATGCAGACATCTTTGTTTGCGTCCCTATAACGGACTACGAGGTACCCCTGGAAACCCTGAAATACATACGGAACAACAGCGATGCCACCATTATCTTTGACGCTCACGGACCCACTAATACCGTGAATGTCATGGGGGAACGGCATATCCGTTTCTGGTTGGACCGTGACATGTGGCTTCCCTACATTGATGTGCTCAAAATGAACCTGGAAGAATCCCGTTGCTCCTGGTTCAAAAAGGAATACACCCTGAATGAATTGGGGCCCCTGCACGAAGCCGACACTTCTCATCTGGGTGATCTGGCGGCCCATGTGCTGGGCCGGGGTGTGCGGTCTCTGATCGTTACGCTGGATGCGGCAGGCAGTGCCGTCTACTTCATGGAAGCGGGAGAGGTTAAAAAAGAAATTGTTCCTTCCATTCCGGTCACGGACGTCGTGGATACCACAGGATGCGGGGACTCCTTCGCCGGAGGTCTTGGATTTGGACTTCTTGGTGATACGGAGAACTTCATCAGAGCGGCCAAATATGCCAATGCCCTGGGGGCTCAAAGGACACAGGGCAGGACCTTTGAAGTTTTCAAATGCCTGGCCGATACCGATGCCATGATCCGGTCTGTCTACGGAAGTCCGTAACAGGCCCCTGCCTGTCCCCCGTCTGAAACACGAGTCCTGGATGATACAACGATTAAAAGTTCCCCGATTTGGTTATTTTTGTGCGTCCTATAAAAATCCCCCTATGAAAAACTTATTATTCCTATCGAGTTGTCTGCTGCTATCCTGCAGCGGAGGTTCACAGAAAACAGTTGTTGAGAATACCGCCCTGGCCCCTGAACGGCCGGATATAATGAGCCTGGCAGCTTCCATTTCGGAATCTGAATTAAAGGAACACCTCTATATCTATGCCTCCGACGAATTCCAGGGAAGGGAAACCGGGAAAGAGGGACAGAAAAAAGCCATTGCCTACCTTAAGGAAGCCTATATCGCCCTCGGAATTTCCGCAGCTCAGAAAAACGGGGATTACTTTCAGAAAGTACCACTGGAGATGGCCAAACTTCCCTTGGGAACCATTGAAATTGCCGGAGAATCCTTCGCGAACGGCAAAGGCTTCCTGACTTTCACAGGGTCCGAGGGTACCTATGAGGAGGTGCTATACGTTGGCTATGGAATTGAAACAGAGCAGTACTCAGATTACAATGGACTGGATGTCAGGGGCAAGCTGCTGATGATGAAATCCGGGGAACCCCGAAGTGAGGATGGCACCTATATACTGACAGGTACCCGGGAGGCATCAAAGTGGAGCAACATCTCTGAGGCGATTGAAAAGAGGATGGAAGTAGCGACGCGAAAGGGGGCCAATGGAATCCTTTATGTCGATCCGGACAACTTTGCGCGGTACCAGCGCTACTTCAATTACATGAAAGCCAATGACCGCGGGAGGATGGACCTGGTCTCCCAGGAGGTGGCTCCCGGCATGCTGCTGATCACAGAAGAACTGGCCGGGAAGGTTTTCCCGTCGTTTGAGGACACTGAAAGCGCCACCCGGGTCCCGGTTCATATGGAACTGAAGGTGCTCAGCCAGAATGAAATGATAGATTCTGAAAATGTGGCGGCCTATATCCGGGGTTCCGAGTTGCCTGAGGAATATGTGGTGATTTCCTCCCACCTGGACCATATTGGCGTTAATGCAGATGGCGCCATCAATAACGGGGCAGATGATGACGGGTCCGGCACCGTGGCCATGCTCGAGATAGCAGAGGCATTTAAGATGGCTGTGGATGCGGGCATGCGTCCCAGGAGGTCGATCGTTTTCCTTCACGTTACGGGAGAGGAAAAGGGACTGCTCGGATCCCGTTATTACACGGATGTAGCTCCCGTTTTTCCTTTGGAGCATACCGTTGCCAATCTGAATATAGACATGATTGGCCGCATTGATCCCAAACGCGAGGGAGACCGGAATTACGTTTACCTGATAGGATCGGACAAATTGAGCACAGAATTGCACGAGCTTTCAGAGGCCGTCAATGCAAAATACACGAATCTCGAACTGGATTATACCTATAACGATGAGAATGACCCGAACCGGTTTTATTACCGCAGTGATCATTATAATTTTGCCAAAAACAACATCCCGATAATCTTCTATTTCAACGGGACCCACGCCGATTACCACCGCCCCGGCGACACCCCGGACAAAATAAATTATGACCTCCTGAGGAACAGGTCCCAGCTCATCTTCCACACGGCCTGGGAAATCGCAAACCGTGACCGGCGTTTGGTAGCGGATAAAGCGACAAAGTAAGGAATGCCGGGATTATGCCCCCCCTGATGTTCAAACCCGCTCTCCACGAAAGCGGGTTTTTTGATGAAAGGCTCTAATGTTTGCCTTTAAAATAAAAACCTCCAGGTTATCCCCCGGAGGTTTGCATGGGGTGGAAGACCGGG
>SBFL01000181.1 GCA_006227965.1 Bacteroidota bacterium
TGGCATTCAACTTTTCGATGCCACCCTCTGAAATACCCCTCGAGCTGAAAGCTTCTGTGAGATGGACAGGTCGGCTCGCACGCGATCGGTCCCAGGGAGCGGGGGTGGAGTTTCTCGAGATGGACTTTAGGAACACTGTCCAGATCAAGAGATACGTTGAGTCCGTCTTGGAAGAACAGGACGAGTACCTAGTACCTAGTACCTAGTACCTAGTACCTAGTACCTAGTACATACAGACAGCTTAACCCCCCTTTGCAACTTTTCCAAACAAAAGAGCGGCAAATAAATAGCACGCTGCCCCAAGCAGGATAAGAGCAACGAAGCCAGCTGTAACCGCAAGGACGCCGGCAAGGGAGCTACCTACCACAGACATGTATCCGGAGATGGCCCAGGCCCACGGAACAAGTGTTTCTCTTCGATGGGAAAAGGATTTGAGAGCGAGGGGAAAGGGCATGCCCATGAGGAAAGCGGCTGGGGCCATCAACATGGGTATTAAAAACAAGCGCGCAGGTTCCGGTATTGACACCAGGTGTACAAGCATGGCGCTGGCTCCCACCCCACAGGGAATTATCAGAAGAAAGACAGCCCTGATGATCGTTGGGTGCCATGTAATCCTTCCCGCCATGTGGCTTCCCAGACCGGAAAAAAGCAAAAACGGAGCGAGAACGTATGCAGCCGCCACAGCTGGTGGCGCAAGAACGATCCCGCTTTTTTTGATAAGAAGGACCTCAAAAACCATGTATCCCACTCCAAGACACGAGAAATACACGAAAAACGGGAATGAGGTGCTAGGGTTCCCGTTTCTGGGCCGGGAAATGACAATGAGAACCACGGCGAAGGCGCCGGACAGGATCAGGGTCATTATCAGAAAGAAAAACCCCCACTCGATTCTTGGAAAAACTTCCTCCCTTGCCCCTCCGATCAGATATCTGAATGAGGATGTTTTGAAAGTGTGCCAGGGGTATGGTCGATTGTCTCTCGGCGGCCGAAGGTCAAGTCTTCCGGCCCAGAGATCAGACTCGTTCATGCCATGACTGAAATCCAGAGCGGAAAGCTCCCCGCCATCGTTAAGCGAAA
Source organism: Bacteroidota bacterium (assembly GCA_006227965.1). Lineage (GTDB taxonomy): Bacteria > Bacteroidota > Bacteroidia > Flavobacteriales > Flavobacteriaceae > Robiginitalea. Next base: position 1,078 of record SBFL01000181.1, read on the forward strand.
AACCCCGACTATCACAGAACTCACTCAGACGGGACAGTTCTTCCCGGGTAAACTGGTTGTTTTTTACAAGGAACACATGTGTCGACCAGCTGGTGACAAGACAAACATGGTCTGTAACACCATCGCCTCTAAACAGGCCGGGAATTTCCATTAGCAGATTCAGGATCTTCAAGCGCCCGGTGGGCGGGGCTTGGTTCCATCCTGCGATGGCAACCAGACCGCCGGGGTTCAGGGCACCCAGTGCTTCCGATATCCCTTCAACCGTTAATTCATAATTCTCGGCAGCTGCCGAAATCCCGGCGGTGGCTGATGCCATATTTCCCGAAATGGGATAGATCACCGCATCATTTCCACGAGGGTTTGAACGATAAAAGGACCGGACATCAGATCGGATCAGCGACAAGAAGTCCGGGGAAAAGATCCATTTCTTGAACAGCTCGGGATGACCCCGAATCATCCGGCCAATGGATTTGTCAGGTTCTACAACTGAAACGCTGGCAACATCGTGTATCCGGGCCCGTGCGGCCTCCTCACCTCCATCAAAACCCGCAACAACCACTTTCGCCCCGGGCATCAGGAGGTGAGGAGGTGGTAGGGAGCGGCGGCGGTCTGCCACTTGAGATATTCAAGATCTTTACCGGCTGCATCATCCGCCAGGATCAATGTTCCTATTCTGTCTCCGTCCCGGTAAAGCGCTCCCTGGTTCGGAAGTTCCCCGCCATAGCGCATGGAAAGGCCCGAAGCTGAACGAATAGAGGGCGCGAGAATCACCTGAAGCATGCCATTGGCTCCCCACTCCTCCAATACGAGCCGGGATTCTGGAAGAAGCAGCCCGTATGAAATATCCTTATATGGACCGAATGATATGGAGGAAGAAGGAAAAAAAACAAAGGGGGCAAGAAGGGCTATGGAGAGACCACCGTAACGTATGGGTTTTCCATAGTAGTGAATAAGGGCTGTCGAACATGCCAGGGCCGAAATAACTGCTGCCGGCATGGCGAGCCTGGACGGATCAAGATGCGCCATGCCCATCAGGGCGGAAATGACCCCGGCACAGGCCCCAGCCAGGTTCCATCCATAATATTTCCCGACTGTCTCCTTCTCCAGGAGGGGAAGGGCCAGGGCCAGCGAGGACAGGGTGAAGGGAATGAACAGGATGGAAACTAACAGACCGAGCTGTAACCACTGGGAGGGATCGCGGATAATGAGTCCAGGCTCCAGGCGAAGGCTCCCGGCGATGTCAAGCACTGGCCGAAGGGAGAGGGCGGTCAAGCCTGCCAACAATGGATAGTAAATCCTTCTTCTCGGAAAGATGATGTTTCTGGCTCCCATGAGAATGGTGCCGCTGATACCGAAGCCGAGAAGGGCGGTGGAGATGCCCAGGGTAACGAAGGGCTGCCAGTGCGATAGGGCCAGGAGGCGGACCACGACGATCTCGTAATAGAGAACTGACGCCGAGAGCAGGAAGACGGACAGGGAGAGAATCATAGTTTACCTGAGTGGATCTCTCAGTGGCCCAGGAGAGGTACAAATCTTACAAGAATAATGGCTTGCTTTTTTATGCTCCCATCTGCGTCCTTTGTAACCAGCACCCGCTGATGGACGGCGAACGGACCGCAGAGGGGAATGATCAGGCGCCCACCGGGACGAAGCTGTCGGATGAGGGGGGGAGGAATGTGGTCCGCCGCGGCTGTGACGATGATGGCATCGAATGGGGCTTTCTCCTCCCAGCCGTAGTAACCGTCCCCACTTCTCACGTGGACATTCTCATAGCCAAGCTCCACAAGTCTTCTGGCAGCAGAATCGGCCAGTTTCTCATAGATCTCCACCGTGAAAACATCCTTCACCAGCCGGGAAGCCACGGCCGCCTGATATCCGGATCCGGTCCCCAACTCAAAGACCCGGTGGTCCGGTTTGAGCTTCAACAGGTTGGTCATAAAGGCAACAATATAGGGCTGCGATATTGTCTGCCCAAGGCCTATGGGCAGTGGATGATCATCATACGATTCTGAACGCACTTTTTCTGGAACGAAAAGATGCCGGGGAACCTCCCTCATGGCTTCAAGTACTGCCGTGTCACGGATTCCGCGGGCTTCGATCTGCCGGCTCACCATCCGCTCTCTCAGAAAACGGTCAGACTCCTTTGCATCCACGTGCCCGGGCAATAGGAGTGAGCCGATGATGATTAAAGCCGGTAATGGCAGGTTGATCCTCATGGTTCGACGGTCTTACATAACCTCTTCGACCTTTCCCCCCTCAATGAAAACAAGATCGTTGTCCCTGACCCTGTCCGAAACCTTGATGCCCACCAGGTCTCCCGGGTTGGCTTCCATCACATCCTGGTGATTGACCTGCATGGAGTCTATTTTTCCGACAAGATCCGTGGTGTGCCCTTTGATCCTGATGGTATCCCCGATCCTGAGAGTTCCGCCGGTGACCTCAATGGCAGCGACTTCAACTTTCCGGAAATAGTCCCTTACAACTCCTACAGCCTGATCTTTGGTCAGCTCTCCCATTTTCTTACCCCCTTTGGAAGTACTTTCCACGGTTAATCATGAAATCACGGTATATCTGATAATAGTCGGTGTCCTCGTAATCCACAGGCTGAACCGGTTTTGAGTCAAAGCTCAGAAGGGTTGCACCGGGACAGGCTAAAAGTATGGGTGAGTGTGTCGCAATGATGAACTGGGCGTGCCCCGCCTCACCTGCTTTTGACAGAACCTGAAGCAACTCTATTTGACTTCTGGGCGAAAGCGCTGTCTCCGGTTCATCCAGCAAATAGATTCCCTCTAAGCCAAATCGGGAACGGAAAAACGACATGGTGGATTGTCCGTGCGATTGAGACATCAGTGATTTCCCCCCGAAATACCTGAGCATCCCGGGATCAGCCGCGGCGAATTCGTCAAGCACCTGCGCGAAACTCCGAAAGATATCCGAGGAAAAGAAAGAGCCGGGAACTTTACCATTGGTCCAGTTAATATCAAGCGCGTGATGGAGTTTATCTCTGTGGACATTCCTTGTTAAGCTGGGCCTTCTCTCCTCCTCCCATATGTGGATATCGCATTTGCGGCAGAGGGCTCTGAGGAGGGTTGATTTGCCTGTCCCGTTTTCCCCCACAAAGAAAGTCACTGTGGAGCTGAACTCCAGCGTTGTCGCTTTTTGGAAGATCTTCAGATTAAACGGGTATTGATCCCTTGTCGGGTATCTGTTCAGGTCAAGATGGATTTTTTTTAGATGCACCATGGGGACACCCCAGCCTACACTCAACACGTTTTGAGCATACCAAGTCTAGCTTTACCCGGGACATATGTAAACACTGAGACTCGCAACCAGCAGAGGACAGGCTAGAAGTGCTGCTCATAACCAGCATGAATACCAAAATCGGGACTGTTGTCAAAAGTAAACAGGTTCTCCACCAAGGCGAACTCAAGGGTGCCACCCCGGGAAACTTTCCATTTAAATCCAAGGTTTATTTCGTGGGAGGGGTCACTCCATTTGCCCAGGTCTTTAATCACTGCTTCGTTGAACATATATTGGCCAAGGAGG
>SBFL01000044.1 GCA_006227965.1 Bacteroidota bacterium
AATTACTAATTTTTAAACAGCAAAAGGCATACCTAATTTGTATTTTTGTTGGCTTAAGAACCGAAAATCAGGCTAAAATGGTGCGTTTGAGCGTAAATGTGAACAAAATTGCAACCCTTCGGAATGCCAGGGGCGGGAATATGCCCAACCTTGTGGAAGTGGTCCGCGATATCGAGGCCTTTGGCGCTCAGGGAATCACCATCCACCCCAGGCCGGACGAACGGCATATCCGGTATCAGGATGCCCGCGATCTTAAAAAAGTGGTCCAAACCGAGCTCAATATCGAGGGAAACCCGGTCCCTAAATTCATCGATCTGGTCCTTGAGGTGGTACCCGACCAGGTTACTTTGGTGCCTGATGCCCCGAATGCCATTACCTCCAACGCCGGATGGGATACGCTGGCGCACAGGGATTTCCTCAGGGAGGTCATCGGCCGTTTCAGTTCAAAAGGGATCCGCACCTCCATTTTCGTGGACCCGGCCCCAGGGATGGTGAGGGCCGCAAAGGAGACGGGTACGGACCGGGTGGAGCTATACACAGAATCCTATGCAAGCGGTTTCAGGGAAGACCCGGAAAATTCGGTCGCCGCTTATGTGGAGGCGGCAATGGTGGCAAAGGAGGCGGGTCTCGGCCTGAATGCAGGGCACGACCTCAACCTCGAGAACATAAGTTTCTTCCGGGAACGGATCCCGGGCCTGCTGGAAGTCTCCATCGGGCACGCCCTGATCTGTGAGTCCCTCTACCTGGGGCTCGAAAATGTCGTGAACATGTACAAGCACAAACTGCGCTGATGGAACTCCTGCATGCTATTGTTTTGGGGGAGGGAACACCCCTGCTGATCCTGCATGGCTTCCTTGGGATGTCCGACAACTGGAAGACCCTGGGCCGGAAATATGCGGAAAAGGGCTATGAGGTCCACCTGCTGGACCAGCGGAACCACGGCAGGAGCTTCCGGTCGGAAGACTTCGATTACTCCGTGATGGCTGCCGATCTGCTGCACTATATGGACCACAGCAATATCAAAAAAGGGATCCTTATCGGGCATTCCATGGGGGGCAAGACGGCCATGCTGTTCGCCTGCACCCATCCCGGGCGCGTTTCCAAACTCATCGTGGCCGATATTGCCCCGAAACGCTACCCGCCCCACCACCGGCAAATCCTGAGCGCCCTGGATGCCCTGCCCCTGGAAGGGCTGAAATCCCGCAGCGAGGCAGATCAGGCACTGTCCGAGCACATTGATGACTGGGGGATTCGGCAGTTCCTCCTTAAGAACCTGTACTGGATGGAACCGGACCGGCTGGGCCTGCGCATCAATCTGGACGTGCTGAAACGCAAAATGGAGGAAATTGGGGCAGCCCTGCCCCGGGGAGCCAGGTATGAAGGACCTGTCCTCTTCCTTCGGGGAGGCAAATCAGGCTACGTAACCCGGGGTGACCTCTCTCTGATCCAGAGTCATTTCCCCGGCGCTACCCTGGAAACCCTGGAAGGTGCAGGGCACTGGCTGCATGCCGAAAAACCGGATGCCTTCCTGCAAAAAAGCCTGGAATTTCTTGATTCCTAAAATCGCGGCTGATTTATTGATCATGCGCGATTTTCGGGAGGGGGATATTGCGAGTGTGATAATTTTACATATTTTTGATCGTATGGGGGCCTAAAATGGTTCTCATACAACTAACTCAAAATGAATCCTATGAAAAAGCTGCTGGCCTTACTGGCTTTCTCAGGCCTTCTTTTCGTTTCCTGTAGTGATGACGACGTAGTAACCGACCCGGGGGGCGGGACGCCGGAACCACCAATTGAATACACCAGCGGATCCGCGGACCTTTCAAATTATGTAGCCCTTGGAAACTCTGTTACTGCAGGGTTATCTGATGGGGCATTGTTTATCGACGGGCAGGAGGCCTCCTTCCCGAACATGATGGCCATAAGCTTTGCCAAAGCTGGGGGCGGGGATTTCACCATTCCCTTCATGGCTGACAACCTCGGGGGACTTACATTTTTGGGAAATGTAATAGCTTCCAACAGGCTTTTTCTTGACTTCTCCTCAGGGTCTCCTTTGCCCACTGAGGTAGAGGGAATACCCACAACGGAAGTCACCAATACCCTTTCAGGTGCTTTTAACAATATGGGAGTCCCCCTGGCTAAGAGCTATCACCTTTTAGCACCGGGTTATGGAAATGCAGCAGGTGTACCGGCGGGGCTAGCCAACCCGTTCTATGCCCGGTTTGCTTCCGGGCCCTCTGCAACAGTCCTGGGTGACGCCCTGGCACAGGGTCCTACTTTCTTTACGCTTTGGGTCGGGAACAACGATGTGCTGGGCTATGCGACATCCGGGGGTACCGGAACAGATCAAACCGGAAACCTGGATCCCCGCACCTATGGTTCTAATGATATCTCTGATCCGATGGTAGTAGCCGGAGCTTTGGATGGCCTGTTAACATCCCTGACAGGTGTTGGCGCCAAAGGTGTGATCGCCAACATCCCTGACGTCACCAAAATACCCTTCTTTACCACCGTGCCTCACAACCCAATTCCCCTGGACCAGGCCACGGCAGATTTCCTTAACAGCCCGCTTGCCTATGGAGCGTATAATGCAGGAATTCTGCAATTACAGGGGTTGAATGTCATTTCAGCCGAAGAGGCTGCCAGACGCACAATCAGTTTTGCGGCTGGAGAGGGTAATGCCGTTGTTATCCTTGATGAGGACCTTACAGATCTGACCGCCTTTAACCCTGCGCTTATTAATATGAGGCAAGCCACAGCAGAGGACTTACTTGTATTCACTTCACAAACCGTTATTGGGACACTTGCCGACCCAAACAATCCAACGAGCATTATCGGGGTCGCTATTCCCTTAGAGGATAAGTGGGTGCTTACCCCAGAAGAGCAGGAGTCTGTTATTGCGGCTACCACCGCGTATAACCAGACCATCGCCGCCCTTGCCCAGGCGTATGACCTGGCCTTCGTGGACATTGATGCTTTTTACGACCTTGTGGAAGCAGAAGGCATCCAGCTGGCGGACGGTAGCGTGGTAACTGACACCTACGCGGTGGGAGGTGGTTTTTCATTGGATGGCAT
>SBFL01000135.1 GCA_006227965.1 Bacteroidota bacterium
GATACCGGCGAGATCGCAGACTGTGGGCATCACATCCCAGAATGCAGATGCGTGGCCGCTGATGCTTCCCGGCTCTATGGTGCCTTTCCACCGGGCGATCATGGGCACACGGATCCCTCCTTCGTAAAAACTCCCTTTTCCTCCCCGCCAGGGAACATTGCTGTTAAAACGATCATTAAATGTCAACGTGGAAGCACCTCCATTGTCACTGGAGAATATGATCAGGGTGTTTTCTTCCAGACCCAATTCCTGCAGTTTATTTACTAATTTTCCGACATCCTTATCCAGGTAAGTTATCATGGCGGCATATCCCTTGTGCTCTTCACTCCAGTCTTCGTTCTCGTATGGTGCAAAAGAAGGAATGTCGGAAGCCCATTTACCTTCCGGGGCTTCCCCGTTCACGTGTGGAATAATGGAAGGCAGGTATAAAAAGAAAGGTCTGTCTTTGTTTTCTTCAATGAATGAGATGGCTTTAGCCGTGAAAAGCTCCTGGGAAAACTGATTGCGCTCTATGGGATAACTCCCCAGTCCTCTGGTCCAGCTGCTGGTGTCGTCCCAGACTACTTTGTTATCCAGGTAAACCTTTTCATCGTTCTCCATCAGGTACTCAGGACAGTGGTTGTGTGCCAGGATCTGACAAAGGTAGCCGTAGTAATAATCAAAACCCTGTTTCAGGGGATTGCCCGAGTTACTTTCCACACCCAGTCCCCACTTCCCGATCATTGCAGTGGAATAACCTGCCGATTTCAGAAGCGTTGCAATGGTGGTGGTGTTCTCTGCAAGGGGTATCTGTCCGTATGGTTCTGCCTGGTGGTTCCCCCTCACCTGGCTATGGGCCGTGGAAAGTCCGGTCATCAGAACGCATCGTGAGGGTGCGCAAACATTTGTGCCGGCATAATGCCGGGTGAATTTCATGCCTTCAGCAGCAAGCTTATCAAGATTGGGGGTTTTAATGATTTGCTGTCCGTAGCAACCCAGATCGGCATAGCCCAGATCATCGGCAAGAATATAGATGATATTGGGTTTGCTCTCCTGTACTGGATCGGAGGTGCATGACGATAATAAACAAAGCGAAATAATTCCTGCAACTAATGCAGAAGAGACTGGTCGAGAACGGAGTTTTATTTTTGTCATAGGGCTGAAGTGATTACTCTCAGATAAAAATAAATCTTGCTGTTCAGGTAGCTAAATAAGATTTTAGCTTATACATATACAATCTTATCTCTGTGCAATGGTTCTGTTGCTCAGGGAAAAGGCATGAATATTCCTCAATATACCGTCTCTATCTCAATATGCTTTGAAAACTGTAATGGTTATTTTTCTTGCTCTATTCCAGGATAAAACTTGCCGGTGCAAATGCCCCCAGTTCAAATACCAGCCTGGAATCCCGAATCTGCAAACTCTTTTCCGTCTTCTCACCCCGCAGGTTAACCGGTGTAGCTGTTGCAAATCTGCTCCCTTCAGGCAGCTCCACTGCAAGCTTGCCGGAAACCCCCGCCTGCTCCCAAACACGAAGCAGCGTCCCTTCACCGTCAGGATTTGAGCCAAAGGCAGTGACCAGCACACCCGGCCGCGAAACACTCAGTCCCCTCCGCTGCGTGGGCAGCGTGCCCCGGCTTGCATTTGCACTGCCCGTTTGCACGGGATAACGCATCTCCAGTGAAGGGGTGATGAGCGATGTGGCTGCATCGTATTGGTCATAGGACCAGATCCGGAAGCGATAGGTCCATTTTCCCTCGTTCCAGAAGCGGTAATTGGTGGTCCACTGGTTGTTGAACAGGTTAAAATAGACAGATGGCTTCTCAGGAATATAGCTCCGGTCAAATTTCCAGCAGCCCGGAACGCCCAGGCTCACCAGCGGCGTTTCAGGTCCGCATACCCCGACACCCCTGCCCTTCCGGTCAAATACTGCTACTCCCGTACCGACCGCAGACATAAAGCGGTTGGCTCCGGGGATAATATCCCTGGCCGGATCCAAAATAAACCCGTTCCGGCCTACCCTGAACTGCGGGTCTTCCACCTTGAAGGGCAGACATATCCAGCCCGCTTCCGGCCAGATATCGGCAGGCTTCTCGATGGTCAGCTTCAGGTCCACATATGCTGCATCATCATACAGATGGATACGGGTGGTCACCGGGTAAGAGATCTCAGCTTGATCCTCTGCCGCATGCATTACTAAGGTCGTTGTATTGCCGCATCTTGACCTTTCAAGCCTGCAGTTACCTGCCGTCATGGCCCGGTAGGGCATCTCGGAAGCGGGAGGCAGGTTGGGTTTCCCGATCTGTGCATAGTCCCAGCTATAGGTATTCCAGCCTTTTTCATTCTTTTCTCCACGTATGTAGTTCCGGGTATATTCGGCCACCTCATCGGCACTGAACTGTTCGTGAATGTATTGCCCGAAGCCATATTCCCCTGACGCATCCACCAGCTCCCTGCCGCTGTGTTTATCGATCAGTGAAGCAATGGCACCCCGTTCAGGATCGATTTCTATCCTGAAATGGGCATTTTCAAAGATTTTCCCTGCCTTTACCGGTCGGGTGGAGGATACGGCCTCCACCGGCAATGCTTTATAGCCACCGGCCGGGATGTCCTTCACCAGTGAACCATTGATAATGGCATCCCGCTCCCAGGGCAGGGGATTAAAAGCTACCTGGCGATGGCTGACCAGATTCACGGCTTTTGCAAGAGCCTCCAATCCATGCTCCAACGAGGTCGATGCATGCTTTCCTGCATTCCGGGCGTATTGGGTATGTTCCTCCCAGGAATGCAGGTGACGGTCGTATTTGCCGGTCTCCAGGTCCGTCTTCCACCGGTCACCATAAAACCAGTTGCTTACCTGTCCGATGTTGTCTTCTGCAGGAAGGTACCTGCAAACCCAGTCTATCGCGCCGCCCCAGGTATGCTCGTAATACAGCATGCTGCTCTCATAGCCATCGGCAATGCTTCCGGTATTATCCATGCTGTCAGCTCCCCATATGCCAAGCTGGGTATGGAGGGCCTCAGAGGCATAAAGATCCGGCACGGCTTTGCGGGTGAGAATCACCCCATCGGGATTACACATGGGACCATGTATCCATGAATCAGGCATATCTTCACGGACCACGGGCAGGTTGCTGAGATCCTCCCCGGCCATCCGATCCCCAAAATCACCTATGGTACCGATACGGATCTTTACCTCGGGCAGCTTCTCCCGAATGGCCTGGATGTGTTCACGTACCTTTTCCGGGCTGGGTGGCGGCCAGTTGTCGCTGCCCATCATCATGGCGATCCAGGTCCTGTACTTCCAGTCATCCGGTGGGAAAAGGCTGTTTCCATAGGTAGCACTGTACATGGTCAGCAGGCGGGAGCCGTCGGGGCCTTCCCACCAGAACAGGAAGGGTACCTCAGGCGGTGTACTTCCCGGATTACATCCCAGGTGCAGGAAGTTTACCCCGGCATGCTTCAGCAAGGTGGGAGTGAACTTTGTATGTGACGGAACATCGGTCATCTTTGCCCCGGTGGGCAGGGGTTTCCCGGCCTCCCTGGCCAGCTCGGAGGCGTAAACAAGACTTCGGACCATCCCTTCCGGCTCCATCATTTCAACCTGCATGGTAAAGGGCAGGGCATGCACTGCAAAACGCCCGTCCCGAAAAGCCTGCCTGACGCGCTGGCGGCGCTGGGGAGTCTGCCCCTCCCAATCTTCCAGAATCTTTTTCATGGGCCAGCCCGGAATGGTCCAGACAAACTGCTGGTCAAGCGGCAGGTCCTTATTTTCATCCACCACCTTCAAGGCTCCATCAATGGTGCCTGTACGGTACCTTTCTATGGTCTCACTGGCCAGATGCGTGTAGCCAATATCGAAGTGTGATTTATAGACAAGAATGATCTCTTCAAGTTGATGCTCCTGGGCATAAACTGCCACACTGCATAACAGCATGATAAGCGCAATGTATACCTCTTTCCCTCTGTGGTTCCAATACTTAAAAAGACTACTCATAATTCTACCTTTATGGATATAACACTACTGATTTACATACACGTAATAAGCCGGATGTTCTTTACCCTGCAGGTCTACCAGCCATGCCTGGATCTCCGTATCTCCCTCTTCCAACTCAATTTCAAATACCGCTTGTTCATCCTCAGAGTCTATCTCCCTCTCATAGCACTCATTGCCAATGCACAATTTAACCCGATCAGCATGGATGCTTTTACCCTCGCCCACCAGGACCGGTCTGTTCTTGCTGTAAATATCCCCCCTGGTTTGTGCTGCTGGTGCTAAAACAATGGGGCAGCTAAGTTCCTTTGGCCAGCGCCGCACCTCAAAACGGTAAGTGCCATTCCGCACAATGGTAACCGGCCAGTAACCAAAATTTTTGACGCCATTGTTCACATGAGACTGGTTCCATGTCTGGGGTGAATCTTTTTCCGGGATCCATGCATCACAGGTCAGCCAGGTTTCACTTAGTTCACCCGAGCCTATTTCAGGTCTTTGGACTGCGGATTTCCCTTCCCCGATCTCTAACCAGTATTGTTCATATCGCTGCCGGAGGTCTGAAACTATTGCTGGATGTTCCCCGGCCACGTTATTTTCCTGTCCCGGATCAAGTTTTATGTTGTAGAGTTCATCCCGGTTTACCAGACGCCACTCTTCTGTAGCAACCATTGAATTCTTCCATTTTTCATGTTGCTGGGTGATATTCTGTGAGTGAAGAAACAGGGTCCTGTCCTTCCAGGCGGTGTCTTGTCCGCTTAATAAATCCTCCCAGCTTTCCCCGCTTAATTCATATTTTGTGTTTCCGGGTGTTTTCAGCCCACACAGATCTATCAGTGTCGGCAGCATGTCAATATGGGAGGTCAGCCTGTCAATATCCCTTGCCGTATTCAGGTAAGCTGCGGGCCAGTGGATAAAACAGGGTACCCTGTGCCCTCCTTCATATACAGAACCTTTGATCCCCCTCATTCCGGCATTGTAAACAGCTCCCCCGCCCGCGGTCCCGTTATCGGTCAGGAAGATCAGGATGGTATTTTCTGACAGGTCATTGTCCGATAAGTACTTCCGCAGGCGCCCCAGGTTTTCATCAAAACGGGTGATGGTGGCATAAAAATCCACCACAGACCGGCCCCTTTCATTCTCGAATTGCTGAAGTTCTTCCTCATAGGGATCCCTGGCACCTTCCAGCACGTTCCAGGGTGCATGGGGAACGTTGGTGGCCAGATATACAAAAAATGGTTCTTCCTTATTCTTTTCAATGAAGTCAATGGCTTCATGAAAATAGATGTCCGTGCAGAACCCTTCAAATTGCTCCCAGGCTCCGTTCCGCATATAGCTGTCATTCATTTTATCGTTGCCCCAGTAATCGCTGGCTGTGCCTGTCCCCCCGTCCCCGTGACCGACCCACTGGTCGAAACCCCGGTCGACGGGGCGAAAGGGGTAATTCCTCCCCAGGTGCCATTTGCCGAAGTGCCCGGTATGATAGCCTGAAGCCTTGAAATAGTCGGCCATGGTTGTTTCCATTTTATTCAGATGGTTCCGTCCGTTTATGGTTGTCCGCACATGGGTGAGGTCGGAAAACCTTCCGGTCATCAATGCGGCCCGGGTCGGGGAACAGAAAGGATTGACATGAAAATTCGTGAACCGTATGGATTCAGAATGCAGCTCATCAAGATGGGGTGTTCTGATATGGGGGTTGCCGTGACAGGCCAGATCCCCATAACCCTGGTCGTCGGTCATGATCAGGATCACATTGGGCCTGGATACCTGTACAGACTTCTGCCTGCATCCCTGAAGGAAAATACCTGAAAGCAGAAAGCCCAGCAAAGTGATCATTGTTAAATTCCTCATTCCAATAGTTTTATTTCCGGATTGGGTTCCCTGGGTATGGTTGCGTTTATTGACTTCTGCCATGTCAGAAGTTCGTCCAGCAAGGAATCCAGGACCACTGTCTCTGTCAAAGCCAGGTTGTTGCTTTCGCCAGGGTCATCCCTGAGATTATACAACTCAATGGCATTGTTACTGGCAATATTGGCGCGGCCGCCATCCAGGCTCCACTCCTCCAGAAACATCATTAGCTTCCAGTCGCCCTTGCGGATCACGCTTACGGGCTCCGCACGGTAATCAGGGTAATTACGGGTTCCGGTATATTTTGGATTACCTTTCAGGTATGCGGGGAAATGCCAGAAAATGGCACGATCTTCGAGTTCTTCGCTCGTGTTTCCGAAAAGTTCGGAAACGATGCTTTTTCCGTCAAGCGGGTAGCCCCCCAAATGCTCTTTCATATTCCGAACGCCTGCCAGCTCCAGCATGGTAGGATAGAGATCAATGGCCATCACCGGTGTATTGCTTACTGTGCCGGGCTTGATCTTTCCGGGCCAGCGCACCAGGAATGGCACGCGAATTCCACCCTCATAATAGCTGCCTTTCCAGGAACGAAGTGGTGCCTGTGATCCATGGTCCGCAGGACCCCCATTGTCTGATAAAAATATAACTACTGTCTCCTGATCAATGCCTGATTCCTGAAGTTTCTCCATAAACATGCCTATGCTTGCATCCAGATCATCCATCATGGCCCCGTAGGCAGGCTGGATGTTGTTGTGGAAAATTCCCTGCTTTTTGTCCATGTACCCGGCCAGTGTTTCCGGCCGTGCCATATTCCTGGCATGAACAGCATGATGAGCCATATAGATCAAAAAAGGATTATCCTCCGAAACGCAATCTTCTGCAAATTTTATGGCTCTTTCGGTATAGGTAAACATCTGTTTGGGATCATCCGGGTTTTCACGAAAAAGATCACCCAAAACTCCGGCGGGATGCTCCAGGACCTCATCAAATCCCTGCATCTGCGCACTTACCCCACCTTCGTTGCCCGAGCCTTGCCGGTCGTAGCCGCTCACATGCCATTTACCATACATGGCCGTTTTGTATCCGGCTTTTTTCATGGCCTCGGCAAAACTAAGCTTCTTTTCATCAAAAGTCTGGTTGTCCACCACCTCACTTAAGGACAACCTGTCCTTATTCTTGTCACCCCGGTGGATGGTCCATACGTTATAAAAATTTGTGCGAGGAGTATATTGTCCTGAAAGAATGCAGCACCTGGATGGGGAACAGTTTGCCGCATTTACGTATCCGTTGGTAAAGTTTATTCCTTCTCTTGCAATACGATCAATGTTGGGAGTTTCGAAATAATCGCTTCCGCCACCCGACCAGTCTTTCCATCCCATATCATCAATGAAGAAAATGACGATATTGGGCTTCTCAACAGAAGAATTGCACCCGGAATGGAAAAGCGTGAAAATAATTGTCCATAATATTAATCTTCCTGGCATAATATATCCGGTTTTAATTTCTTTCTACTAATTGAATCTTCTGAAACACCATCCCGTAATGGCTGCCGGGGGGATTTTCAATAATCTGCTGTCCGTTCCAGTCCTTTGCGAAATTGCCCGAATAAAGCAGCCACATTTGTTTCCCGTCCGTACTGATAAACTTGGAAGGGATATTTACAAAATAGGCCTGCTCTCCAAAATCTTTCAGATAGCTGATTATCTTCCAGTCTCCATCCAGCCTTTCCGATTCGAGTATGTAGGTGTTCATTTTTGAAACCGTATTCCCCCCATCGGTCACGCACATCAGGTACTTTTTCAGGGGGGCATTATAGGTGATGGTGACACAGCCCATGTTGTTGTTCCATTCAAGCAAAGGCTTTATGGCCTTGAAATCACTGGTCCATATTGGATTACCGCCGGCATCCTTTCCTCCATAGAACTCATATTTCGAGGCATCGTTGATATTCTCCACGGATGGGCTTACTCTCAGCAAATAGATCTGGTCGCCCGTGATCCAGCTGTCGTTCCAGAAGCGCCACCTGGTATCTGTGGTATCGGCACCATGGGCAACCAGGTAGGCCTTGCCATCGGGTGAATGCTCCATGTTTTTGCCAAAATCCACAAAGTGGGGAGCGCCAATTTTTACCGGATATCCGTTTATTCCAGTTTCCCCAAACAGGGGCCTGGATGGCGTGTGAGGGCATACTGTCCAGGTACGGCCGTAGTTGGTGGAGTAGCGGAAACCCACAAAGGGCCCCATCCATGGCCAGTTTACAGTTAAGTTCCCGTACTGCGTACTGCCGGCGGGACCAAGGCAATAGGTCCCGTAGTACCAAACCCCATTATAAACCAGGGAACCGCAGGGATACCTTCCCATATAGGGATTGGAGCGGGCAAGAAAGACACCGGTGCCATAGGCTTTCAGGTCCGTGGGATCGGAGCCGATGATCACCCCGATGGCGGATTGATTACGGTGCGGACCGGCTCCGGAATGGGATAGGTCCGTATTCCCGTCCAGCCTTTTGGTGGTATTTCCGTCAGTCCAGGGCGAATACAGGGTGTCATTGGAAGCCCAGGTGGGATACCACGTGTCGCCATAACGGTAACCGCTTTTAATTCCGAGGAATTTGATCTTATTAAAGGCTTTCGATT
>SBFL01000418.1 GCA_006227965.1 Bacteroidota bacterium
GGGAAAATATCAAAGACCCGATTCTGATGGCATCCCGGATCCTGCTCACCCTGCAGGAGAAGATCGTGGAGATGGCACCCGGGGATATCCCCACTGTCCTTTCCTTTGGGAAGGTAATTGCCGATGGCGCAGTAAATGTTATTCCCGACGAGGTCATGCTGGAAGGTACCTTTCGCACCATGAATGAGGCCTGGAGGAAGGAGGCGCACTGGCTCATTGAAGAAACTGCCCGGAATATTTCCAGGAGCATGGGAGGAAGTATAGAGCTCGATATCAAACATGGCTATCCGGTTCTGAGTAACCATGAGCAACTGACCCGGGAGGCCAGATCCCTGGCTGTCAATCTGCTTGGAAAGGACCATGTGGAGGACATGGATATCCGAATGACAGCAGAGGACTTCGCATGGTTTACCAGGGACATACCCGGATTCCTGTACCGCCTGGGGGTCAGAGAGCCGGGAAATGAACAGCCCTTTCCCCTGCATTCCCCCAAGTTCAGGGCCAGTGAATCTGCTTTGAGGACAGGGATCTCCCTGATGGCCTACCTGGCCATAAAATTGCTCAAAATCGGGCATGTTGAAAAAATAAATCCCTGACAGGGATTGCGTAATAGAAATTAGACACTAAATTTGCTCCGTAAGAATTTAAAACAACAAGTTATGGCTTACGTAATTTCAGATGATTGCACCGCATGTGGCACCTGTATTGACGAGTGCCCGGTTGAAGCGATCAGCGAAGGAGATATTTATGTAATTGACCCGGAACTGTGTACTGACTGCGGCGCTTGCGCCGATGTTTGTCCCGTTGAAGCAATCAGCCCAGAATAGGGTCGGGAAAAAGAACATGAAAGAGAGGCCGTATCCAGGGATATGGCCTCTTTTTTTTACCTTTGAGAGAGGTGAATCTGAAGAAAAGAATATTTGTCATCATATTTGGTTCCGAAACCCGGGCAGGGAAAACCTTTGATATTATCCTGCTCTGGATGATCATTCTCAGTGTCACCGCAGTAGTACTGGAGAGTGTAAGCACGTTCAGGACCAGCTACCATGACGTATTTGTATCCACCGAGTGGTTTTTCACCATTTTATTCACCCTGGAGTACCTGCTTCGGATTTACTCATCCCCTCGTCCACTGAGGTACATAAGCAGTTTCTACGGGATTATTGATCTGCTGGCAATTCTCCCCACCTACCTGGGGCTGATTTTCGATCAGACCACCTTCCTGCTTACCTTCAGGGCCCTGAGGTTGCTCAGAATGTTCAGGGTATTTAAACTGGGCCGCTATATAAAAGAGGCCGCAACCCTGATACGCGCCCTCCAGCAGAGCATCCATAAGATTATTGTCTTTTTCGGAGCTGTTCTGACGCTGGTCCTGATCCTGGGCTCCATTCTCTACCTGGTGGAGGGTGAAGAGAACGGGTTCACCTCCATCCCACAGAGCATTTACTGGGCCATAGTCACCATTACTACAGTGGGTTACGGTGACATAGCCCCTGTAACAGTTCTGGGAAAGATCCTGGCATCAGTTGCCATGTTAACCGGCTACTCCATTATTGCAGTCCCCACCGGGATCCTTACGGTTGAGATCGGGAAAGCAGCCAGGTCCGGCCCCAACACTCAGCAGGTCACATGTTCCAATTGCAGCCATACACCCCACGACACGGATGCGCATTACTGCAAGATGTGCGGTACCAGGCTTGGCCGGACAAAGAACATAGGTGATCCTAAGGTTCCTTAAACCATTGAAGAAGAATCAGGTCAAAGATCAGATTACCATACTAACCCGTAAACTAAAATCATGAAATCAGTTAAGAAAGTATTTATACTGCTTGCCGGCTTTGCCCTTATATTGCTAAGCGCCTGTGGCCCGAAGTACACCCTTGAAGAACAAGGGGCGATCACTATCGTCCGGAACAAGGCAGGGCAAACCCTGGGATATGCTCCCGGATCGGGTGTCACCCTGATCGTGAAAAACGGCCATGCATTTAAAGATTTGAACAAGAATGGTGAGCTGGACAGTTATGAAGACTGGCGCCTTCCCGTGGACGAAAGGGCCAAGGACCTGGCAAAAAAGATGAGCGTGGAACAGATGGCCGGGCTTATGCTTTACAGCGCACACCAGTCCATTCCATCCCGGGGACGAGGATTCGGAGGAGGAGCGACCTACAAAAACAAATCGTTCGAAGAGAGTGGCGCGGAATCATCCGATCTCTCCGACCAGCAAATAAAATTCCTTTCCGAAGATCATGTGCGTCATGTACTGATCACCTCCGTATCCAGTCCCGCCGACGCTGCAAAATGGAACAACAATGCCCAGAAACTTGTGGAAGGGCTTGGAATGGGTATTCCTGTGAATACCAGTTCTGATCCACGTCACAGGACCCGGGCAAGTGCCGAATTTGATTACGGATCAGGGGGAGATATTTCCATGTGGCCTGCCTCCCTGGGCATAGCAGCCTCCTTTGACCCGCAGTTGATGAAACGATTTGGAGAGATTGCTTCCACCGAATACAGGGCCCTGGGGATTGCCACCGCACTATCTCCCCAGATTGACCTGGCCAGCGAACCACGCTGGGGCCGTTTTAACGGGACCATGGGAGAAGATCCCGACCTGTCCACGGATATGGCCCGGGCCTATGTGGATGGATTTCAGACCTCATCGGGAGATTACGAGATAAGGGGTGGCTGGGGCTATCACAGCGTAAATGCCATGGTCAAGCACTGGCCGGGCGGAGGTCCAGAAGAGGGAGGGCGGGATGCCCACTTTGCCTATGGCGCCTATGCCGTTTACCCGGGAAACAACCTGGATGATCATCTTCAACCCTTTACGGAGGGAGCCTTTAAACTTGACGGGGCGACGGGCATGGCCTCTGCCGTGATGCCCTATTACACCATTTCCAGCGGTATTGACACCAAATACGGGGAAAATGTGGGCAATGCCTACAGCAGGTATATCATAACGGACCTCTTACGTGAAAAATATGGATACGAAGGGGTGGTCTGCTCAGACTGGGGCATCACCCGGGATGTGGGCAGCGTAGAGAGTTTTGGGGGGATGTGCTGGGGGGTGG
>SBFL01000058.1 GCA_006227965.1 Bacteroidota bacterium
CCTTTCCTATGTGGCGCTGTTCGCGATAGCTGTTGTACAGGTCTTTACCGGATTTGGGTTGTATGCAGACAATTCCGGATGGTGGCTGCCCGACCTTTTTGCCTGGGTAGTCCCTCTGTTCGGGGGTGATTTCATGGTTCGGACCATCCACCACGTGGCTACCTGGCTGTTTATTCTATTCACCCTGATCCACGTTTATCTGGTTTTTTACCACGACTGGCTGGAAGGACGGGGGGAGGTCTCCTCCATGTTCGGGGGGTATAAATTCGTTTCTGAGGAGCGCCTGGCGCACGAAGACATTGAAGAATTTATAGAAGACGAGCCCCCTGTGGAAAATACTCCGGCAGAAACCAGTCCATCTTCCTGACCAGGTCCCTGAATACATATGCCTATGAAAGATCGTTCTGAGACACCCCGTGCCATAAGCAGCGATAGTTATTATTTCGAAAAGGACAAATCCGGCTCCATCCTGGTCCTTGGGGTAGGCAATTACCTGATGGGAGACGAAGGAGTGGGGGTTCGCCTGATCGAGGAAATGGCCTCAGGGGAACTTCCCGACTACCTTGATCTTCTCGACGGAGGCACGGGAGGCTTCCTGCTGCTGGACCGGTTCCAGGCCTATGGGACGGTGATCTTTGTCGATGCTACCATGGACGGGAAACCAGCCGGTACGGTCAGCTTGTTACGACCCAGGTTTGCTTCGGACTTTCCGACAGCACTCAGCGTGCATGACCTGGGGTTGAAGGATATGATCGAAGCCGTATACCTGCTTGATCACCAGCCAGATCTCTATTTGATCACGATTTCAATTGACCGGATCGACCCTATGAGCGTTGAACTTTCCGGGGCTGTGGAAAAGGCCATCCCGGAGGCCATTGAAAAAATTGCAACCCTGAGCCAAAAGCTATTCTCCAAAAACCTTACCATTGGAGACCACCTTTAGAATTGTCATACAGGGAAGGGTCCAGGGTGTGGGTTTCCGACCCTTTGTCTACCGACTGGCCAAAGCCCACCAGGTAAGGGGAAGGGTATCCAACAACGAGGATGGGGTGATCATCTACGCCACAGGGACAAGAGATGCCTTAATGGCTTTTTACAGGGAGGTGACAGGATCACCTCCCCCCGTGTCGCAGGTCATCAATCACTATTTTGAGGAAATTCCCCGGGAAGACCCTGAAGGATTCTTCATTGTGCCTTCCACCAGAACAGAACGACTCAATTTACAACTGACCCCGGATTTCGCCCTTTGTGCGGAATGTAAAATGGAACTGCTGGATCCGAAAAACCGCAGGTATGGGTACCCATTTATCAGTTGTGTAAACTGCGGCCCCCGCTGGGCCCTTACGGAGACCTTCCCTTTTGAACGGGAACATACCAGTATGGAAGTGTTCCGGATGTGCCCGGAATGCCTTGAGGAATACGGCCGGCCGGAAGACCGGCGCTTTCATTCACAGACCAACAGTTGCGCTGCCTGTGGTATCGATTTCTGGGTGGCCGACCCGCAGGGGAAGCGGCTGGATAAACCCGGCGAAACACCTTTCCGGCAACTCGCTGAAATTCTTGCCGAAGGGCGTATCATCGCACTGAAAAACACCTCCGGATATCTGTTGTGCTGTGATGCCCGAAACGAAGGGACCGTTATGTCCTTAAGAAATAAGAAAAAACGCCCGGCCAAGCCATTTGCAGTCCTGTACCCCAGCCTGGATAAACTGCAGGAAGACCTCAGGGTTCAGCCGTTGGAAGCGGAAGCCCTCAGCTCCGCGGAACGGCCAATAGTATTACTCTCCTCAAACCACTACATGGGGCAGGCCGCTCTTGAGGCCATTGCACCCGGACTTGACCAGCTCGGGGTCATGCTCCCCTATACCGGAATCCTTGCACTGCTGGCCGAAGCCTTCCCCTATCCCCTGATCGCGACAAGTGGAAATATACACGGCTCTCCCATCTGTCATTCAGCAGCAAATGCCCGGGAAAAACTCCATGAAGTGGCCGATTATTTTTTTGAGCATTCCCTGAAGATCATCCACCCCCAGGACGATTCCGTGATACGGTTTACCAGGCCCCCGTCACGGCGGATCGTGCTTAGGAGATCCAGGGGATTTGCCCCGAATTACGGCCGTGCTGTTAAAAAGGGGGCGGGCTCGGGCTACCTGGCCCTGGGTGGCCAGCTAAAAAGCAGTATCGGATACATCCCGAACGATTTCCTCTATGTAAGTGAATACCTTGGCAACCTGGACAACTTTGAGGTATATGAGCGCTTTACCCGGACCGTATCCGATTTTACGACGCTTTTTGGGCAAACCCCTGAAGCCCTCCTTCTGGACAGTCATCCGGCATACCTGAGCACGCAGTACGGAAAGGAACTATCCCGGAACTGGGGCATACCTGCCTTTAGCATCCCCCATCATAAAGCGCATTTTGCCGCAGTATTGGGCGAGCATGGGCTGTTTGATCAGAACGACCCCGTTCTCGGGGTCATCTGGGACGGTACCGGATACGGGGAGGACGGGCAGATTTGGGGAGGTGAATTTTTCAGGTATGAAAGAGGGGCGATTCGCAGGGTGGGCCAGTTTGAATACTTCGAATGGCTCTCCGGGGACAAAATGGCCAGGGAACCCCGATTATCCCTTTTTTCCCTTTTCGATGGGGAGGACCCATGGGTCCGCACGAAATTTACAGATGCCGAGTGGCGTCTATTCGGCCAGCTGAAAGCCTCCAACCGCTTAAAGACTTCTTCGGCAGGGCGCCTCTTCGATGCAGCGTCCTCCCTTTTGGGATTTTGCGATCTGAATTCTTTCGAAGCAGAGGCGGCCATGCTTTTGGAGTCGGCCTGCAATGGCTTTGATCTGAAAAAGGCACAGTCCCTGGTTACCCTTAACACCAAAGGGAACATCCCTTCCCAAAAACTAATAGGATCAATTCAGGAGGCCCGGATAGCCGGGCATCCCCCATCTCAAATTGCAGGGGATTTTATTTTCACCCTGGCATCCCTTATCTTAGAGAAGGCGGAACAGCAATCCGTTCGGAAACTGGCATTTAGTGGCGGTGTTTTCCAAAATGCTCGGCTCGTG
>SBFL01000240.1 GCA_006227965.1 Bacteroidota bacterium
CTCCCCATCCTGACTGGATGGTAGGCACACTGGCCCATGTACTCCTTTACGGCATTCCCGAGCTGGATGAATTGCACAGGCCAACCATGTTTTTCGGTCCCGACAAGCTCATTCCCGACAACTGTGAGCGGAGCCAGTACTTTGATAAGGGCGAATTCGGAAAAAATTTCAGTGACGATGGGTGCATGTATGAACTGGGTTGCAAAGGCCCCATAACCCACTGTGACATGTCCACCCGTGGTTGGCTGGGTGGTGTCAACTGGTGTATTCGAAGCGGCGGCGGCTGTACCGGGTGCACGGAGGCAAGCTATCCCGGTAACACGGGCGATGGTCTCTTTGAAAAGCTGCCGGCAGCTCAGGTACCGGGAATGCCGGGTATCAATGCCGATGCAAATACCATTGGGGTCGCCTTAGGTGTTGCTACCGCTGCAGGCATTGCCGGTCACGCCCTGGGAAGAGCGGCAACTAAAGGAAAATCAGAAGGAAAGGAGGGATAGTCTTATGGCACAGAAGATCAGTGTTAGTCCCCTTACCCGTATAGAAGGACATCTAAAAATTGATGTGGAAATTGAGGAAGGTCAAATCGTAGATGCCCACTGTGCGGGAGAGATGTTCAGGGGATGGGAAATTATTTTAAAAGGGCGGCATCCTTTAGACGCCCAGCAGATTACCCAGCGCATATGTGGTGTCTGTCCTACAGCCCACGGGCACGCGTCCAACCGCTGTCTTGATGACGCCCTGGGAATAAACCCTCCTGACAACGGAAGGCTCCTGCGGAATCTGATTCTGGGGGCAAATAACGTTCAGTCTCACATTCTCCATTTCTATCATTTAGCTGCCCTGGACTTTGTGGATATAACTGCTATCCTTCAGTATCAGGGAAATTCACCGCAGCTGAACAAGGTAAAAAGCTGGGCCCAGGCAGAGGTCAACAGCGGCAGGAGCAACATGATCTCTCCCTTTATGCCACGCTACAAGGGGGCATACATCCAGGACGTTGAGCTCAATATCGCCGCCATTGCCCACTACCTGGAAGCCCTGGAGATGCGCAGAAAGGCACAGCAGGCCCTGGTTATCTTCGGCGGGAAGATGCCCCACACCATGAGTACCGTTCCCGGCGGGGTAACGGAAAAGCCGACCGCAGACAAGATCATTGCGTACCTCTCCTACATCAAAGAGCTGCAAGCCTTCGTCAACAACAAGTACCTCCCTGATGTCATAGCTGTCGCCCAGGCCTTTCCCGAGTACTTCGGTATCGGCAAAGGATGTGGCAACTTTCTTTCCTATGGCGTCTTCGAAGAAAACAACGAGGGGACAGAGCTCTTTTTAAACAGGGGAGCGGTTATTGGCGGTGCCTTTGAAGAGTTCGACAAGATGAAGATCAGTGAGGACGTCAATTACTCAATGTTCAAATCAGAAAGCGGTCTCCACCCATGGGACGGTAATACCGAACCCGACCCGGAAAAAGAGGATGCATACTCTTTTGTAAAGGCCCCGCGCTATAACGATGCCGTCGTCGAAGTTGGGCCCCTTGCAAGGACAGTAGTTTCCTACATGTCCGGAAAGAACGATGCCGTAAAGAATATTGTAGACTCAACCTGCGCTTCCGTGGGCATTGGAATCCCTGACCTCTTCTCGGTTCTGGGACGGCACGCAGCACGGGCCCTCGAGTGTAAACTGGTTGCCGATCGCTGTGCGGAGTGGGCGATGGAGGTCAAACTGGGACAGCCGGTATGTACCCCCTTCACCATTCCCTCCGAGTCCAAGGGCGTAGGCTTTTGTGAAGCCCCCCGCGGATCGGTCAGCCACTGGATAAAGATTGAGGATTCGGCAATTGGCAACTATCAGGTCGTCGCACCCACCACCTGGAACTGCTCGCCCCGGGATGACCAGGATCGCCTCGGCGCAGTTGAGCAGGCCCTTGTTGGTACACCGGTGGCAGATGTGGAGAACCCCATAGAACCGGCCCGGGTGGTACGCTCGTTTGACCCGTGACTGGGCTGTGCCATACACCTAGTGGATCTAGGTACCGGACAGGAAATTAAAACCCACAAAATCCATAAAATAGGATAAGAGGGAAAAACCATGGAGAAGGTATACAAACATACGGTGTTGATAAGAATAATGCACTGGGCACATGCCATTTCAATGGTCATCTTGGCACTTACCGGATTGCAGATATACGCCCCCGCCTCTTTCCGTCTCTTTGTTGACATGGATTGGGCCCGTTATCTGCACTTCATTTTCATGTACGTGGTGGTGTGGACCTTCGTCTATAAACTCTACTATGTGCTGGTAACGGGTGAAATCAAGGAAATGATTTTCACCTTTAAGGATCTATTGGAACTTCCTTCATTGGCTGCCTACTACCTGTATGGTATCTTTGTGGGAAAAAAGAAGAAGGATTGGGGGAAATATAACCCCGGCCAGAAATTGACCTATTTCGGGTGGCTCATTCTCTTTCCCTTGCAGGCACTTACAGGTTTTGCCCTCTATTGGCCAGATTTTTTCGCTGGCTTCAATAATGCACTGGGAGGTCTTGGCTACGTGAAGCTGTGGCATTTTTGCATCACCTGGATTTTCATCCTGACCTCGGTAATCCATATCTACCTGGGATCAACCGGAGCAACACTCTTAGACTACTACAAGTCTATGCTTACCGGTTGGGAAAAAGCACACTAAACGATGGCATCTCAAAACATCCTGATCCTCGGATTGGGTAACATTCTTCTGGGTGACGAAGGGGTTGGGGTACGGGTAATTGAACAGCTCTTAACCCATCCCCTGCCAGAGGAAATAGAGGTGATTGACGGCGGAACGGCAGGCTATGAGCTCATCAATTTCTTTGAGGGTAAAGAAAAGGTCATTATTGTAGACGCCGTCAAGACCGATGACACACCGGGGTCGGTATATAAAATGGATCTGTCCGTTGTACAGGAGGATGAAACGGTACAGCTCTCTCTGCATCAGATAGGTCTAAAAAATGTTTTCAAGATGGCATCACTGATGGACCTGAATCCAGAGGTTACACTGGTCGGGATCGTTCCCAAAAACTACCAGGATTACAAC
>SBFL01000269.1 GCA_006227965.1 Bacteroidota bacterium
GAAAACTCCTCAGGCAGGAGTAGCGGTTTCAGCAAGGGGGAATCCCTGCCGCGGGTGGAACGGACCAGCACCAGAGACTTCTCCTCAGCCCGGAATGGGTCCGGGAGGGTCGTAAACAGCGATGACAGGGCCAGGTACGGGGCCGCCGAAAATAGCCGCAAGGCCGTAAAACGGTATTCCGGGGTGACAAGCGATCGCACAGACAGGCGCATGGCGGCCAATAACGGTTCAAAAAACCGCACCTCAGGGGTTCGCAGCCAGGAAAAGCGCAACGGCCGGGCAGGAGCCGCCACTCGCAGTACAAAAGGCAAACCGGACAGGGCCTCTCAGAGGTCCCGCAGAGAATAGAATTAGGTTCGTTTTTAGGTTGGTTAGTTGTTCAGACCCCGTGGAGGCAATCGTTTCCCGGGGTCTATTTTTTGAATCGCCTCTGTATCAGTCCGACTAGGTCCTCTGACACCCGGAACCAGATCACACCCCCCAGATAGATTACCGCAATCCCAATGCTTTTTATCATGATATTCATCAGGGGATGGAAAGGCAGGACCACCCAGAAGAAGAGCAGATAGGTCCCAAGGCCCAGCAGTACAACCTTCAGGCTGTCCTTGCTCCAGGGGGTCAGTCCGAACTTCCTTCTCACAAATACGAGCTTTGCCATGTTGTACACAAGAACGGAGCTAAAGGTGGCGAGTGCCGCCCCCGTCAGACCCATGACGGGAATGAGCCAGGCATTCAGAGCAATTGTAAGCAGGGCCAGGAAAACTCCCATGACCAGAAGAGTTACGTAATAGCGTGAATTGTACAATATAGCCGTATTGATCCCGAGGAAGGAATCGAATAGCCGGACCAGCCCCAACAGCAGCACTACCCAAAAGCCCCCCCGGTAATTTTCGGGCAAAAGCTGGTACAGGTCATGGAGATTGAGAAGGATACTGAGGAATATCAGGGTGGAAACCGCAAGCAGGCTCAGTGAACTTCTTTTGTAGAGGTCCCTGAGACCCTTCTGGTCACCGGAATTCATTAGAGATGCCGTTAGCGGATAAGCGATCTGGTTCATGGACCGGAAAGGCACAATAATCACAGTGGCGATGAACACCGCCACCGTATAGTAGGCAACGTTCTCGATCTGTATATACTGATTGATCATGAACCGGTCTATTTCCAGGAGGACGACGGAAATGGAGCCACCGAGGATAATCAGGCTTGAATACTTCAGTATCCCGGCCGTGCCCTGCGGAAGTTTCCGGCTAAACCGAAGGGGCTGATGGCTCAGGGCGTAGAGTGCCATAAGCAGGGTTCGAACGCCGTACAGCAGGACCAGCCAGTTCAGGAAAGTCCTCTCGGTAAGGATCCCATAAAACAACAGCAATAAAAGGAGGCTCACCCCTGCCCTGACAAAGACTTCCTTGAGAAACGTTCCCAGGCCGGATTTCAGGCAAACCTTGCTCCAGGCAAAGAAGATCTCAAAATAGGCCATAAAAAAGCCTATGGCGAAAATGTGCCAGACGTAGTCTGAGACAATGGCGTTCTTGCGGGCCAGGAATTCGCCAATGGCCGTATTGGCCAGGTAACTGAAGGCCCCCAGGGGCAGGATGATCAGCAATGGGAAGAGAAAAGTAAGGGTCAGAAAGCCCTGCAGGTCCTTACGGTCCCTGAAGCCCGAATAATACTTCACCAGCGTATTGGGGATCCCAAAAGACATAACGGGCATCAAAAGGGCGGCTGTGGAGAGCAGGACCCCTACCAGGCCATAATAGGCCTCCGACATGAACCGGGTATAGAGCAAAAGGGTGTTTATGGCACCAAGGCCAAACCCCATATAGGTAATTACCGTATTCGCTATGGATTGTCGAAGTACTAGGCCCATAGGATGTCCTTTACGAAACGTTCTGTCAGGGCTCGTCGGTGGAATTGAGAAACGCCTTTGCCCTTGACCTCAAGGATCCCCTGCTTGTATGCCCGGTACCATTCCAGAATTTTGGATTCGATGGCCTCCTGGTCCCCGTATTCAAAAGATGCCCCGCATTCACAACCCTCCACTATCTCCCCTGCTTCCCACCCTTTTGGTCCTATGGCCAGGACGGGGCGGGAAGCAGCCATGTATTCAAACAGCTTCCCGGGAATAATGCCCCTGGTCTGGTCGGCGTTTATTTCCAGCAATAGCAACACCTGCGCCTGCCTCTGTTTTTCAAGGGCACGGCCATGAGGCACGTAACGGGATCGTTTCAGGAAGGGCTCCAGGTCATTTTCCCGTATGCTATCAAGTACCCCCTCGCTGACCAATCCGGTTAGTTCGATTTCGAGATCATTCCTGAAATCCCCGTTTTTATCCACGAGGTTTTTAAGTGCCTTCCAAAGGGCAATGGGGTTGCGTCCGCTCAACAGGCTTCCAATATGGGCGAGGCGGAAGTTGCCCGCAGGCTGTCCTTTGCGGTTTCGGGCTCCGGAGTACCCGTTGGTAATCACGTGGATGGGGCGGTCGGTGATCTGCCGGAATTCATCCCGGGTACGGCCGCTGGTGGTTATAAGTGTATCTGCTTCCCGCAGCACCATGGCCTCCAGTTTCTTGTGTTTGTATTGTGCCCGCTTGCCAGGGTACAGGGCTTCATGGTATCCGATTGAAGTCCAGGGGTCCCTGAAATCTGCCGCCCAGCGGACCCCAGTAGACTGCTTTAGTCGCAGGCCTATCAGGTGCATGCTGTGTGGAGGCCCCGTGGTAATAACCATTGTAATCCCCTCCGCTGCAATCAGGGGTTTGAGAAATCTTACGGAGGGGCGTACCCAAAAAATACGGGCATCCAGAATAAAAAAATTGCCCCGGATCCAGCGCATCCCCCTCTCTGTGAGGGAAGGTTTCTCCCGATCGAGGATTCCTGAACTGATGCGTCTGGTTCCCTTCCGGCTGATGAAGCCGGCAAGCCCGTGAGGTTCCCATATTTTTTTCCGGATTACGGTTATTTCCGAAGGAACCTGGGATTCAAGCCCGGGGTCCACAATGGGATAATGCGGATTTTTCGGCGTATAGATTACCGGCTGGACGTCAAATTCCCTCAGATAGGATGCGAAATACAACCAGCGTTGTACCCCGGGCCCGCCTGCCGGGGGCCAGTAATACGTTACTATGAGTACCTTATGCATCTTCTGCGCTTAGTTCGGCTCCCGCTTGCGGAACAACTGGAAGCCAGCCCCTGCCAGCAACAACACGCCAAGAACAAGGGAGCTTACCAGGCTGATCCTGCTACCCTTGCGGATCACCTCGGGTTCAAATCTGAAAATGACGGTATGGGTACCGGAAGGAAGGATCATCCCCCTGAGGGTATAGTTCACCCGGAAATGCGGGGCGGGGTTTCCATCGATATAGGCCTGCCATCCAAAGGGATAGTACATTTCAGAAAAAACAGCCAGCCCCTCCCCGGGATTTTCAGAACGGTAGACCAGTTCGTTGGCCTTATAGGAAAGTAGGGCTATCCGGGCCGTAGAATCCACCTCAGCCTGGCCCGGCGAAACATCGCTGACCTCACTGATGTTCAGTACGGCTTCCCGCTCAGGCAGGATCGTATCGAGGGCCCTGATGGCCTGATCGGCGGAGGATACCGGGACCCATGCTTCCACGAACCAGGCATTCCCGAGTGCTTCAGGATTTAGGGAGACCCGGGTATTTCCTTCGGCATCCGATTGGATGACATACTTTGTGTTAAGCATGTTGAGGACCTTCCGATTGTTTTTATAAACATGGAACTCAAACAAATCCTGCAGACGGCGGGGTTTGGCAGCGTGATAGCCGCCCAGGGAATTATGGAAATAGGAAGTCCGGGCCCCGTTGAGGCCTTCGTCCACGTTCAATACCCTGAAAACACTTGAATCATTAAGTATCTGTCGGTCTGCCTGGGTAATGGCAAAGGTATTGTCCAACCGTTTTTTGGAAACAAAATCTTCCTTGTTGACGTACCGCTGGTCTACCCCTACCAGGTCCACCACCAAAAGCAGGCCGATTCCGAGAATCACCCATCGGAAGGTCAGGCGTTCTTTCAGGTTCAGCCACAGAACCCCGGCTGCAAGGACAATAAAAATCAGTGTCCGGACGGTATCCTCTATATAGACCAATTCCCGGTCCCGACGGATGAGCCCTACGAGTTCCTCTCCGTAATAGCGCTTGAGAATTTCATCGCTGCCCCCCGCAAAATCAAAAGTGGATTTTAAAAGCAGCAACACCACGCCAAGGCCCAGCATACCGAAAAAGCTGTAGAGGAGTGCCCTGTGTTTGGTCGTTTGTTCTATAGAGGGATTACCCCATGCCCTCAGGGCCAGTACCGCCAGGATGGGTGCACAGAGTTCCAGGAGTATCTGTACGGAGGAAACCGCCCTGAACTTGTCATAAAGCGGGAAGTAGTCGATCATAAGGTCTGTCAGCAGCGGAAAGTTCTTTCCCCAGGATAAAAGCAGGGCAAGAAGGGAGGCTCCGGCAAGCCACCATTTTGAGCGCCCCCTGACCAAAAGCAATCCCAGCAGGAAAAGGAACAGCACTACGGCCCCAATATACGGAGGAGCTGCAACTATGGGCTGATCCCCCCAGTAGAGCTGGAGGTTGTTGCTGAAATCGAGAGCCTGGGACCTGGGAATACCCTGGTCAACCAGGTAGCGGTACGTCCTTGAATCCTCCCCGAGCTGTTCCACAGAACCACCTCCAAATAACCTGGGAACCAGCAAATTAAGGGACTCCAATATCCCATAGCTATACTGGGTGATGTACTCCCTGTCCAGTCCGTCCAGGTTGGTTTTCGGGCTGCCATCCGGATTGATGGTCAGTACGGAAGGACCCCTGGTACTCCATTGGGCGTATTCGCGCGTGGCCATCAGGGATGTGGCATTGACCGCTATCCCCAGGCCCACCGCCACAAGGAGCAAGCCCACGGATCCGAAATAATGCTTCAGCCGTTTTTTCCGGACCGCATCGACCAGGTAAGCAACTCCCAGGATGCCTACAAGGAGCATAAAATAGTAGGTCATCTGAAAGTGGTTGGCCTGTATTTCCAGGGCCATAGCCAATGCGGTAAGCAAAAACCCCCACAGGTATTTTTTGCGGAAGGTGAGGATAATACCGCCCAGGACCATGGGCAAATACCCCAATGCATGGGCTTTCGCGTTGTGACCAACCCCAAGGATTATTATTAGGTACGTGGAAAAACCAAAGGCCAGAGCCCCCAGAATCGCGAGGCGGTAGTCCACCTTCATGCAGCCCATCAGGATATAAAAACCTAGAAAATACAAAAAGAGATAATCCGCCGGGCGCGGCAAAAAGCGAATCCCCTGGTCCAGTTTTTTTACATAGTTGTGCGGATACCGGGCCCCGAGCTGGTAGGTAGGCATGCCACCAAATGCGCTGTTGGTCCAGTAGGGTTCCGCTTCGAATTGTCTGCGGAATTCCTCCTGTTGCTGTGCCATGCCCCTATATTGCACAATGTCGGACTGGTAGATAACCTTGCCCTGAAGTACCGGGTTAAAGTATAGAAGGGCTACCAGGGCAAAAAAAGCAATCGCAAAAAAATGGGTGATGAAATTCCTGAATCCTGATTTCATAGGGGAACTGAAGTGGGTTTATTCGATTTCCTCAAATTCGATGTACTCGCCTACTTTCTTCCCGGAGGATTTCCTGGCAGGAGGCTTTTTGTCAATGGTAACCTCCCCTTCCCTGCCTACAAAACTCGATTCACCTCCCGGCCCTGACGCGGCCCGCCGGAACATTTCCTCAGTTTTTTTTTGTGCATAATCACGAAGCCAGGGACGCAGCAAACGGCTTATGAGCTTGAGCACATAATACCCCAGCAGGATCCAAAAAATCGTTCGCAAAACTCCCATTATATCCAATCTGTATATATCAAAATTACGATTCCCGCGTTGTATAAGCAGTACAAATGTCCTAAAATATTATGAAAATGGCTGTTTCCCCTAAATACATCGATTGGAAAATGCCCCGTTTACTGCTGCTTGTCCTGCTGGTTTTTCCCTGTTTATCTGCCTGGTCACAGTATACTGACGTGATCAACTCCAACCGCCCGGGAGAGTCTGTAAGTGCCTATGCCGTGGGAACCGGGGTCCTGCAGCTTGAATCAGGGCTTTTTTACGAACAGCAGGATCACTCGGTGCTGGATACGGAGTCCGGGATTTTCGGACTTTCCCTGGCCCTGCGGTACGGTCTGCTCCTGGAAACCCTGGAACTCCACTATGAAGGTGCCTACCAAAGCCAGGATATTACCTATAATCTCTCCGGGACAGAGGAACGCCTCAGCGATTTCGGGAGGAACCGGCTAGGCCTTAAATTTCTGGTGTTTGACCCTTACAAGGATCCGAAGCGCAACAAACCCAATGTGTACAGCTGGAGGGCCGACAACGTTTTCCAGCTTCGCAACCTCATACCCGCAGTTTCGGTGTATGCAGGGGCCAATTTTGTGCTGGGAGATAACCCCTTCTATCCGGAAGACCCGGCATTTTCGCCGAGGGCTATGATTGCCACACAAAGCCGGCTGACCCCTCGTTTCGTCCTTATCACCAATATTGCCTATGACCGGATCGGAACGGATTACCCTGAATGGAGCTACCTGATCTCCCTGACCCATGCTTTTCGGAACCCTCGCTGGAGTGTCTTCGTTGAAAACCAGGGTATTGACAGCGACCGTTATTCGGATGTACTGCTTCGCAGCGGAATCGCTTACCTGCTCAGCAAGAACTTCCAGGCCGACCTCTTGTTGGGGGCCAGCTTCAAGAATACTCCCAGCCGGATCTTTATCGGTGCAGGTGCCTCCTACCGACTGGACAACCATCAGGACAAACTCAAGCCCATAGAAGATCAGGATCCCCGGTTGGGCCGCAATTCCATGAGTGGCAAGGGCGGGGGGAAATCCCGGAAAGACCGCAAAAGGAATCGCAAACAGGAAAAGGTGGAAATTGACAGGTGACTTTTAGCTCCCAATGCTGATTTAAGAGGCATTCCCTTCATTCTGTTCCCAATAATGCCTAATATTGGGCGAGATTTGCAGTATCATGATCCAGGTCATAGAAGCTCGTTCAAAAAAGGAGATGAAGGATTTTGTCAAGTATCCCTTTTCCCTCTACAGGGAGTCTCCCTTTTGGATTCCACCTATCATAAAGGACGAACTGGACTCCTTTGATCCGAAAATCAATCCGGTATTCAAGCAGGCGGAAGCCCGCTTCTTCCTGGCCTACAAAGAGGGCAATATGGTGGGGAGAGTGGCCGCCATTGTCAATTGGACGGAGGTTCGTGACAAAGGCCTGCGTAAAATGCGCTTTGGCTGGATGGATTTTGAGGACGATCGCGAAAT
The DNA here is from genome assembly GCA_006227965.1 of Bacteroidota bacterium. Taxonomy (GTDB): domain Bacteria; phylum Bacteroidota; class Bacteroidia; order Flavobacteriales; family Flavobacteriaceae; genus Robiginitalea. The sequence continues at coordinate 7,338 of SBFL01000269.1, forward strand.
TTCGAAAGCCCTTCTGGAAACTGTTGCTGAGATCGGCCGTTCCCACCAATTGGAGTATATGGAGGGGCCGATGGGGTTCTCCAACCTGGACAAGGTAGGTGTGCTGACGGAAGGATTTGAACATGCGGGAAGCATGGTTACCTGGTACAACTATCCCTATTATGCGGAACACCTGTCTGCCCGGGGATTCGAAAAGGAAAAGGAGTATATAGAAAGCCGCTTTCCCATCTCCAATGTGGATCCAGGCTTGTTCAACCGGATTCAGGGGGTGATTCGGGAGCGCTATCAGCTCCGTCCCCTTAATTTTACTAAATCCTCTGAAATACTCCCCTGGGTGGATGAAATGTTTGAGCTGTTCAACAACACCTATTCCAGTCTTTCCTCCTTCGTGCCTGTTTCTGAGGCTCAGAAAGATTATTTTAAGAAGAAGTTCATTCCCTTTATCAACCCCCAGTACATCAAATTCGTGGTTGACCGCAATAACCGGCTGATTGCCTTTGCAATTGTAATGCCCTCTTTTTCGAAAGCCCTTCAAAAAGCAAGGGGACGCCTGTTCCCTACCGGGATTTTCCACCTGCTCCGGGCTCGGAAAAAAAGCAAGGATATACTGTTTTACCTGATAGGCATCCTCCCTGAATACCAGAAAAAAGGGGTGACCTCCATTATTTTCAACGAATACTATCGCATTATCCAGGAAAGGGGGATCCAGATGGGGTACCGCACCCCTGAACTGGCAGACAACAAGGCAGTGCAGCAAATCTGGAAGCATTTCAACCCGGAGGTTTACAAACGACGGTGCACCTTTAAAAAAGCCCTCTAATTACAAAACCCCGGCAATGCCGGGGTTTTAATTTCGTATCTCCGGAACTTATTCTCCCATGGCTGCAGCCACAGCAGCGGAAAGCCGTTTATAGGTGCCGTTCTGGAGCCGTTCCCTGATGGCTGAAAAAGCGTCGAGGGTTTCGGCGATGTCTTCAGCTGTATGCGTGGCAGTGGGTATCATCCTGAGCAGGATCAGCCCCTTGGGTATAACCGGGTAGACCACGATAGAGCAAAAGATCCCATAGTTTTCCCTCAGGTCCTTTACCAGGGCCATCGC
>SBFL01000419.1 GCA_006227965.1 Bacteroidota bacterium
CTGCCGACTTAAAACTCAGGTGGCCATGGCGACGGGGTCCACCCCTTACCATACCGAACAGGGAAGTTAAGCCCGTCAGCGCCGATGGTACTGCCACTTAAGGTGGGAGAGTAGGTCGCCGCCTTCTTTGAAGCCCTCAGGAGTAATCCTGGGGGCTTTTTTTATGGGGTAAACGCGGGGAAGGCTCCCCACGGGGACATGCGTCCCCTAACCCCCTGGCACTAAGCTAACCGCCGGTCCTGAAATTCCCTGGCAGCAGCCCTGACGGGCAACACCCTGAGAGTTACTTCCCATCCCCGGGGACAAACCTCCCCTTCCCCCGAAGTCAAATTACATCACCTCCCTGCACAAGCCCAGCAGCAGCAGTCAGCCGATCTCTCTGTACGCGGCAAAACCAGTATAGAGGACTTTAAGGGTCCGGTTTCCGCGCCTGGATGGCTGTATTGAACTCTTATAACGGGATCTGCGGATATGACGTACATCATTCGGATAGTTCTGTATTCGGGCTACATTACATAGGCTAAATACATGGCTAAATCCAATACAAAGATGAACCTGGAACTCTCCCATAAAGAACTTAAAAGAGAAGTAACCCTAACCCCGGAAAACTGGAAGGTAATTGAGGAAGAAAGCCTTGACAAGCCTCTGATTGGACAGGATCGGGCACTGGCTGCCCTTGAATTTGGAATTGGAAACAAACTAAAGGGGTTCAATATCTACGTCTCCGGCTATCCGGGGAGTGGCAAGCTCAAAGCCATCAACCACTTCCTTGAGGAAAAAGCGAGAACCGAGCCTCCCCCCGGCGACTGGTGCTATGTTTACAATTTCAGGGATCCCTATTGCCCCAAGAAGATTGGCTTGCCCCGGGGTGGTGCCAGGACCTTCAGGCTGGAAATCCAAAACTTCATTCAGGAAGCTCAAAAAGCCCTGGTGGAAGCTTTTGAGAGTAAGGAGTATGCAGGCAGGCGGCAGGAGATTATCGATGACTTCAAGGAACAGGAGGAATCCCTTTTTGAAGTGCTTCATCGGCAGGCAAAGGAAAACAACTTCACTATCCGCAGAACACCCATCGACTATGTGATCATCCGCCTGGATGATGAAGGCAAACCCCTGAACGACAAAAAATTCAGGCGTTTGGATAAGTCCATGCAGAATGAAATCCTAAGCATTCAGGATGAATTAAAGGAGCTTCTCATGTCTCTTCTCAGGGAAAAGCGCGATTTAGAGCGGGAAAACACCTCTAAACTTGTGGACCTGGAAAAAAAAGTGGCCCTCTTTTGTATTGAAGGATTACTGGAAGAACTTCTTTCAAAATACGAGGGTCTTGATGATGTGCAGACGTACCTGGAGGATATTAAAACTGATATCATTCAGGAGCTGAAGGGGTTCCTGGAGGATGTTCCTGAGAACTTCCTGCCACATCCGAGCAAGGGAACTGGCATAACGAAGTACGAGGTAAATATTGTTGTGGATAATACTGATTTACAGGGAGCCCCAATAATTGCGGAACTTAACCCGACATATAACAATCTTTTCGGCAAGGTTGAGCATGAATCTCATATGGGCACGTTGGTCACCAATTTCACTTTTATAAGAAGCGGGGCACTCCATCGGGCCAACGGAGGTTACCTCATTTTGCCCATGAAGGAGCTTTTGCTCAATTACTTTTCATGGGATAGCCTCAAACGAGCGCTAAACAACGCCGAACTTGTTATAGAAGATGCGGGAGAGCGCTATGGCTTCCTGACCACAAAAACGCTTAAACCGGATCCGATTCCCCTGAATGTGCAGGTAATCCTAATAGGATCATCCTGGCTTTATCTGCTTTTGCACTGGTGGGATGAGGATTTCAGGGAACTCTTCAAAGTAAAGGCGGAATTTGATACCGTAATGGATTTCAGCAGAGAAAGTATCCTTGAATTTGCCATGGTTACCCGTAAGATTTTAAAGGAGAACGATTTATTGCCCATTGGCAAGGATGCGATGTGCCGACTGGCGGAGGAAGCTTCGAGATTAGCAGGGGACCGAAAAAAGATTTCTATCAAATTCAGGGATATACGGGATATTCTGAATGAAGCGAATCACTATGCCCTGTTGGCTGAAGAGTCTATGATAGGCGCCCACCAGATTGATAAAGCGGTGGAATCCAAATTTTACAGATCGAATCTCATTCAGGAAAAGATTAATGAGATGATCCAGCGAAACCAGCTGATCATTGAATTCAAAGGCACCAGGGTAGGCCAAATCAATGGCATTTCCCTGATTGAATTAGGGGATATTTCATTCGGCAGGCCCATCCGGATTACAGCTACCATTGGTACGGGGAAAGAAGGTATTCTCGATATTGAACGAGAGGCCAAGTTGGCCGGCCCCATTCATACCAAGGGAGTTTTGATCCTGAACGGATATTTGCTTGACAAGTACGGACAGGATAGCCCGATCAGCATTGCTGGTAATCTCGTCTTTGAACAGAGCTATTCGGAGATTGAGGGGGACAGCGCATCGAGTGCCGAATTGTATACCCTGATTTCGAGCCTGACGCAAATCCCTCTGAAACAAAGCATTGCTGTTACCGGATCTGTGAACCAGAAAGGAGAGGTTCAGCCAGTAGGCGGCATAAACGAAAAAATAGAAGGCTTTTTTGAAGTATGTAAGCTGAAGGGCTTGGATGGAAACCAGGGCGTATTAATCCCTGCGGCCAATAAGGAGAACCTTATATTGAAAAACGAGGTGGTTGAAGCCGTAAAAGAGGGTCTCTTCCACATTTGGGCGGTGCGGACCATTGATGAGGGTCTGGAATTGTTAACCGGAATTCCTGCCGGAAAGATGAAAGCCAGCGGGGAATACACGAAAGATTCCATACATTTCAAAGCATTCCAGCGAATTGATCAATTGAACCTGACATTGAAGAAGTATTCAAATTCCCAGTAACCGGTAACCCTGAGTAAAGAAGGGGGCTAAACGCCCCCTCCCCACATCGTTAAGATACAGGAACTTCCTGCATAAAACAGGCAGCTCCTTACCGAAGCATTGATTATTCGGACTACTCAGTTACCGTAAAAGTCTTCAGCAACCCTTTATCAGAGGTGTTGGGCACTTCTGAGATCAAAACATAGGTGCCTGGTTGTAGTGTTGCCTCGAAATAATGGATACTGCCTTCCGGAGCGTCATTCATACCTCCCAGGAAGGTAAATCCTTCCGGCAGGGTGGAACTCATGAGCCCCGTCGGGGTGGCCCAGTTCATCCATGCTTCAAGCGCCTCCAGGTCTGCCCCTTCTTCCATAAGGGCCAGATTCACATCATGGCCCATAAAATGTTCATGAACGATCTGATC
>SBFL01000051.1 GCA_006227965.1 Bacteroidota bacterium
AGTGCAATCAGCAGAATTGGATTCTGCAATGCCGGAACCCCAGTATTGGGACAGGGCGGTAAGAATTGAACGAATTCCTCCCCCGATACCTATCGGGGTCGTGATCCAGATGCATCCCGCTCCTGCAAATAGAGGGCCGAGCGCCCGTAGAAGGTCCGGTGGACCTTCTGCAGTCCCGATAGCTATCGGGAAGCCAGGCGGTGCGCTGGCCTACAAAGGTTGGATTACTCGCTTCACTCGTGATCCAGATGAATCTCACTCCTGCAAATAGAAAACCCAATCCGGCTGTGCCGGATTGTTGTTTTTTTCGTTTCCCCCACGAAAGCCCAAGCAAGCTTGGCTTTCTCCTGAGAAACGAAAAAACCCGCACATTTCTGTGCGGGTTTTCTGAGTGATGTGGGATATACTGGATTCGAACCGGTGACCTCTGCCCTGTCAAGGCAGCGCTCTAAACCAACTGAGCTAATATCCCTTAAGGCGTCGCAAGATCGTAAAAATTGCTCGTTAAAAAAAGGGGAAATTCAAAATCGGAAGGCTCAGATCCGCCAAGACATTAAAGGAATTCCAGCACCCGTTCCAGGGCCATACCCCGGGAAGCTTTGATCAGCACGGTGGCAGGGCCTTTTATGGGGTGGGACCTCAGGAATGCCGCCAGGTCTTCATATGTACCAAATTGCCGGGCCCCTGTGCGGATCATGGAAAAGGTCTCACCCACCAGATAAACCCTGTCAAATTCCAGGTCAGCCCCCAGGTCGGCAATCGCCTGGTGTTCCTTCCGGGATTCCGCCCCAAGCTCAAACATATCCCCCAGGATGGCAATTTTTTTTGGGGCTTTTATCCCTGCAAGGTGCCGAAGGGCCACTTCCATGCTACTCGGGTTGGCGTTGTAGGCGTCAAGGATGATTTCCAGGTCCTCTTTATGGACTATCTGGGAGCGGTTATTTGCAGGTACATAGCCTTCCAGGGCCTCTTTTATATCGGGCAGGGGAATGTCAAAATAAGTGCCCACCAGTACTGCGATAGCACAATTAGGGTAATTGTACCCCCCGCTCAACTGCGTTTCTATGATACGGCCTTCTGCTCTAAGCCTTACACAGGGATCGGCCCCCAGGTTTTCGATCTGAAAGTAGTCCGGGTCTGAGCTGCTGAATCCTATTTTTTTTTGGTACCCTTTGAGCTTTTCCCGCTGAATCGGGTCATCTGCGTTAAAGAAAACGTGTTTTCCTGCCCCCAGCAGGTATGTGTACAACTCACTTTTACCCTTTATGACTCCTTCCACACCCCCAAAGCCTTCCAGATGTGCCTTGCCAAAATTTGTGATGTACCCGAAATCCGGTTCAGCCAGCCCGCTCAGAAAGCCGATCTCCCCCTGATGGTTGGCACCCATTTCCACCACGGCCATCTCAGTATCGTTGCGCAGCCTTAGCAGGGTTAATGGTACACCAATGTGATTGTTCAGATTTCCTTCGGTACTCAGGGTTTTGTATTTGCAGTTCAGCACACGGGAGATCAGCTCTTTTGTGGTAGTCTTTCCATTGCTGCCGGTAAGAGCGATAATTTTGGCCCTGGATTGACGGCGGTGGTGCGTGCCCAGTTCCTGAAGGCATTTCAGGGCATCCTCCACCAGAAGGCATCGATCTGCCCCTGCGTATTCCGCTTCATCCACAATGGCGTAGGCCGCACCTTTTTCAAGGGCTTCCCCCGCATATGCGTTTCCATTGAAATTGGGGCCCTTCAGGGCGAAAAACAGGCTGTCCGCAACAATGTGGCGGCTGTCTGTGCAAATCTTCGGATATTTCCGGAAGAGGTTATAGATCTCTGCGATGCTCATGGGGATAAATATAAAAAGCCCTGACCGAAAAGTCAGGGCTTTCTAACAGCATTGCGGATTTTATTTTTTTACTTTTTTACCGCGTACTGTCTTGTTCTTTCCTTTGGATTTGGACCCCACTCTGGACATCGCACAGCGGAAGCCGAGGTAATCCGTAGCCATATACTGAGGCAGGTACCTGCGCTGGGCAGGATCTAGCCAGTAGGCGCGGTCCCTCCAGGAGCCTCCCTTGTATACCCTTACCTCGTCGTTGATCAGGGTGGTACGGTAGTTGCTCCTGTCGTACTCCCGGACCAGGTTTCCTTCTTCATCCCTTTCAACTCGGTGCTTGGGGGAGTTGTACATGGCACTGCCTTCCTCCTGTTCATCGGCGAAGCGATCGAAGAAGCGCGAGGACCCGGGATCACCGTCCCTGTATCCGCGGTTGTCACTTTGGGAGAAATTCGTCCGCAGGTAGGTGTCTTCCTCATCCACAGGCACCATTTTAACTTCTCCCGGAAGGTTGACAGCTACTATTTTACCATTGGGGAGTGTGTCGTAAACGATTTCATCCTGAGGCAGTACCTTAACCTTTCCATCATCGGCAATAGCCTTTTTCATAAAGACATTACCCCTGTAGTAATTGAAGTCACTGATTTCATCGTCTACGATGGGGCGGTATACGTCGGCCACCCATTCAGATACGTTACCCCCCATGTCGTAAAGACCATGGTCGTTGGGTTTGTAGGATTTTACAGGAGCAGTGATATCTGCACCGTCATCTGACCATCCGGCAATTCCGCCGTAATCTCCTTTGCCCTGCTTGAAGTTGGCCAGCTGGTCTCCGCGGCCAACACGTTGTCCGTTCCTGGTATAGTCTCCTTCCCAGGGATATTTTTTACGGCCCCGGTAGTTGTTGTATTCCCGGGTTCCCACCAATGCCTGGGCAGCGTATTCCCATTCGGTTTCCGTCGGAAGCCGGTAGGCTGGCATCAGGATTCCGGTACTCCTTTTGGCGAAAATTGGCACAGAGTCCTTCTGTTTCTTGCCCATCAGGGTGTCTATTTGTCCCGCATAAACGGATTTCGGATTATTCAGGTAGGACTCCGTGCTGAAGGTCCCCCCGATTTCTCCGTTCATTGCACGGTATTTGACATCTTCGGCCAGATAGCCTTCGCGTTCCAGCATGGCTTCGTTTACACGGTCGGTACGCCATTCGGCGAATTGGGTGGCCTGCACCCAGTTCACGCCC
>SBFL01000083.1 GCA_006227965.1 Bacteroidota bacterium
TTGCTCAAGCACGCGCTGTTGCTCTTCCTTGGATTCGGAATCATTTACGGGGTCCATAAGATCCCAACGCATTATTTTAAGGGACTCTCTATTATCGCCCTTCCCGTTGTCATCCTGTTACTTGTATATACCCTGGCACAAGGAACCACCATCGAAGGTGCCAATGCGAGTCGCTGGATCCGTCTGCCCTTTGTGGGGATTACTTTCCAGACCTCGAATCTGGCGGCGGTCGTGCTGATGATATATACAGCCCGGTACCTGACCAAAATTAAAGACCGGAAGATCCGGTTCTCCGAAAGTATTGTACCCCTGTGGATCCCGGCAGCCCTGGTGTTGTTGCTGATACTGCCAGCCAATTTCTCAACGGCAGCGATTTTGTTTGCCATGATCCTGACCCTTTGCTTCCTGGGTGGCTATCCACTTAAATACCTGGCGGGGATCGTCCTGGCAGGGATTGTTGCCCTGTCGCTTTTTGTATTGCTCGCCAAGGCCCTGCCGGGTGTTTTCCCCAACCGGGTGGATACCTGGATCAACCGGGTGGAGCATTTCTGGGACGGGACTGACGGGGAAGGGGACTATCAGATTGAAAAGGCCAAGATTGCCATCGCCAGTGGGGGCATTGTCGGAAACGGAGCTGGGAAAAGTGTGATGAAGCACTTCCTGCCCCAGAGTTCCTCGGATTTTATCTACGCCATCATCATTGAAGAATACGGCCTGGTAGGAGGCTTTTTGCTCATGTTCCTCTACCTGCTGCTGCTCTTCCGCATCGTGGTGGTGGCCAATTCAAATGGATCGGTGTTTGGTAAACTCCTGGTGATGGGGGTGGGGCTACCTATCATTTTTCAGGCCCTTATCAATATGGCGGTCGCGGTAGAGCTCTTTCCGGTAACCGGGCAGACCCTGCCACTGATCAGCAGCGGGGGTACTTCCATATGGATGACCTGTCTGGCGATCGGAGTGGTGCTCAGCGCGAGCAGGAAACCCAAGGATGCCGATATGGAAACTGAAAATATTGGGGAGGAACATCCCCTGGAGGTGCTTAGTGGACAATTATAGGTTTTTGCTGTCTGGGGGAGGTACCGGAGGCCATATTTACCCGGCCGTGGCAATTGCCGATGAACTCAAACGGAGGTATCCGGAAGCGTCCTTTTTGTTTGTCGGGGCCAGAGACCGGACGGAAATGGAAAAAATACCCCAGGCCGGATATGAGATCCGCGGGTTATGGATCAGCGGCCTAGAGCGGAAATTGAGCTGGAAAAACCTGGTTTTTCCTTTTAAACTGATTGCAAGTCTGATGAAGGCAAATGCCATTGTACGGGAATTCAAACCACACCTGGTTATCGGAACCGGGGGGTTCGCCAGTGGTCCTACCCTTAGGATGGCTGCTGCCAGGGGTGTACCCTATGTTTTGCAGGAACAGAACTCCTTTGCCGGCATCACCAATAAATGGCTAGCCAAAAAGGCTTCCAGGGTATTTGTGGCCTATGAGAATATGGAACGGTTCTTCCCGAAGAATACCATCCGTTTTACAGGGAATCCGGTACGCAGCGCATTGACCGTTTCAGCTCCAAATCAGAAAGACGCCAGGGTATCCATGGGGCTAAATGAGGGTAAAAGGACCCTTCTTGTACTCGGGGGCAGCCTTGGTGCAAGAAGGATCAACCAATTGATGGAGAAAGAACTGGGATTCCTGGAGGACCTTGGGATCCAGGTCCTCTGGCAATGCGGGAAAGGGTATTTAGACACCTATCGCAAATACGATTCTGAAGGGGTTCAGGTAAGGGCCTTTATCCAGGATATGGGCGCTGCGTTTGCCGCAGCAGATATCATAATTTCCAGGGCTGGAGCGGGTTCTGTTTCCGAACTGTGTCTGGTGGGCAAACCCGTGCTGTTTATCCCCTCCCCGAATGTGGCAGAAGACCACCAGCGGAAAAATGCAGAGGCCATCGTCCGCAGGGATGCGGCCCTCATGCTGCAGGAATCCGAGCTGGATACTGCATTTGAAATGACATTCCGGGATCTGGTCTCGGATGAGGACCGAATGAGGCATCTGGGAGAAAACATCCTGGAACTGGCCAAACCGAATGCCACCAGGGACATTGTCAATGAGATTGAAAAAATGCTGGTAAGCACATATGGAACTCGATAGGATACAAAGGGTTTATTTCATTGGGGCAGGAGGCATAGGCATGTCTGCCCTGGCCCGGTATTTTGTCCGGACAGGCAAAATTGTGGCAGGGTATGACCGGACCCCATCCCCCCTGACCCGGACCCTTGAATCCGAAGGGATCGACCTGCACTATGAGGACCGGGTAGATCACATCCCTACAGCATTTAAAAAGCGGGAAGGGACCCTGGTGGTCTTTACCCCGGCAGTGCCTGCGGATCACCAAGAACTACAATATTTCATACAGTCTGAATTTCAGGTGAAAAAGAGGGCGGAAGTACTGGGGCTGGTAAGCCAAAATAGCCGCTGCCTTGCCGTGGCTGGAACACATGGAAAAACGACAACGTCCTGCATCCTGGCCCATCTCCTGCGGGAAGCGGGGCTGAAGATTACCGCTTTCCTCGGAGGCGTCTCAGAGGATTTCGGCAGCAATTTCGTAATGGAGGGAACCACCTTCACGGTCGTGGAGGCAGATGAATTTGACCGTTCTTTTCTGTGGCTGCATCCGGAGATCGCCTGCATAACATCCATGGATGCAGACCACCTCGATATTTACGGTTCAGGGGAAGCCCTCGTGGCTTCTTTTCAGGCGTTTGCCGACAGGGTATCACCGGAAGGCATGCTCCTTATCAGACAGGGACTCCCCAGCAAGGGGGTTACCTATGGGATTGAGGACGATTCGGACTATTGCATTAGGAATGTACAAGCTGTTTCGGGTCGCTACGAATTTGATATTGTAACTCCCAAGGACACCTTTACAGGAGTTCGTTTTTGCAAGCCCGGGCACCATAACCTGCTCAATGCCTTGGCAGCTTTTACCATGGCCCTTCAGGTGACGGATAATACCCAAAAGCTGGTAGCTGGCCTCGGGTCT
>SBFL01000067.1 GCA_006227965.1 Bacteroidota bacterium
GTTCCTGCTGATTCTTGGACAAACATCCATCTGCGGGCAGGTTACAGATCAGAGTTTCAATCAGGAACAAGACCGGAAGGACTGGAGTTTCAGCCTTACCCCTTATGCGCTTCTGGCCTCCCAATCGACCAATGTGGGGGGAAACCGCATTACCCAGTCCTTTGGGGAACTCTCCTCCCTTACCGATGCCGGGTTCCAGCTAATCGCCGCGGTCCGCTACAAACGATTTGGACTGGCCATGGACGGGACCTGGGCCTCCCTGGGATCGGATACCGAACAGGGTCCGCTGGTACTGGACGTTGGGGTAAAGCAAAAGATCCTGGACTTCAGGGGGTCTTATGTGCTCTACGAGACCTTCCAAATGGAGGATAACAGGGTCATTGACGGCTGGTCCCTCGAGGTACTTGGCGGGGCGAAGTACTGGAGCAATGAGTTGAATGTGGATTATACTTTTTTTCTGGGAGAACAACCCGTGCTTGAGGGCAGCGTGGAAGAACTCCAAAACTGGTGGGACCCCATGCTTGGAGTGCGAACTACAATCAGCCTGGCTCCCAAAGTGTTGCTGAGTTCCTGGATCAGTTTTGGGGGCTTCGGGATCGGGAATTCCTCTAAATTCGCCTATGATTTTACCTACCTGAATGCCTTCCGGGTGTCCCGTTTGATCACCATCAATGCCGGGTTCCGGAATTTCCGGTACCGCAGGGTGGACGGCTCGGGAGAAAACGAACTGGAAACCCGCGTCAATGTCCTTGGGCCTTTCCTGGGGGTTTCCTTCCTTCTGAACTAATATCAATACAGCATGCCAGGCAGCAAACCCATTCGAACCACTTATATAAGCCTCGGGAAGGTATTAAGGAGTTCCTTTATCCTTGGACTGGTCATCTGGGGAAGTGTGGTGTCCGGTCAGGAAGGGAATTATAAATACGAGAATTTCGGGAACCAGTCCGTCCTGCTGAATGGAAACGTAACCGGGAGCGTGGACGACCTTGGGCTGGTCTACTACAACCCGGCACGCCTGGGGCTTATAGAAAATCCGTCCTTTACCATTGGGGGAAAAGCCTATGAATGGTCAAAATACTATTTCGATGATATCCTTGAGACGGAAAAAAGCCTGAGCTCCAATCAGTTTGGGGGATTACCGGCAACCTTTGCCGGAACTTTCGATTTGAAATTCCTCCCGGGCCATAAATTCGCCTATTCCATTATTTCCAGATACCGCTCCGATATCCGGCTCCGCTATGATTCCGGGCTGATTTCTGACGTTGATTCACCCAACGTACCCGATGCCGAAAATAGTTTTACAGAGCTCGAATTCAGGGACCGGCTTCGGGACGACTGGTTTGGCGTCACCTGGGCGTACCCGATCTCGGAAACCTTCAGTGTAGGGGTCTCCCTCTTCGGCAGCATCTATGAGCACAACGGTCGGGGGGATATACTGATCAATGTAAGGCGGGAGACCGGTGATGTCATTGGCTATACGAACAGGCTGGATTACACCCAGAAGACCTACGGGGCACAAATAAAGATAGGGGCTGCCTGGACCGCCGCAGACCTGGAAATGGGGGTCAATGTAAGTGTTCCTTTTATCGCATTAAAACAACGGGCATCCTTTAACTATCAGGAGTCCCTGACCGGCTTTTCCAGTGACAGGGATTTTGTGATAGCACTGAATTCAGGGGATCTGGAAAACAAAAGGAAAACTCCAATCGGAATCGCCTATGGGATAGGAATTCCATGGAAAAAGCACAAAATCCATCTGGATCTGAACTGGTATGCACCTATGGCTGCTTACGACAGAATTCAACTATCTGAGGAGGCATTGGAAGGCCTCGAAGATAATCCTTTTAAAGAGGAGCTAAAAAGTGTGGTCAATTTTGGGGTAGGCGGTGAATTCTATGTGTCTCCCTCCCTGAACGTCATAGGAAGTTTCAGTTCGGATTTTTCCGCCTCGCTAGAGAGCATGAACCTGTTTGACGTAATCAACCAGAGTGATGAGGATATAAATTTGCTGAATGATTTGTGGCATTTTACCGTGGGCTTGGATTTTACAAGGCCCTGGGGCAATATCGTCCTGGGTACCAGTTATGCCAGTACCGGAAGCAATATTGGCGGGGCCCCTGATATCCCTGCAGATGGCAACCAGCCCCAGCCCAGGAACATTGCTACTCAGATCAACTACGAACGCTGGCGGTTTATCGTGGGGCTGGAAATCCCCCTGATCATGGATAAGTTGAAGAAGCTTCCTATCCCTTTAAATTAGGGGAATCCTATGTTCTGGAATGCAGGGCGATCCGGTTGCCCTCCGAGTCCTGGATAATGGCCATATATCCAATCTCTTCCGTTATCTGTGTTTTGGGCTGAATGATGCTTCCGCCTGCGGCTTCTACCCGGTCCAGTTCTCCCTGTACATTCGAACTGGAGAAATAGACTACCGGGCCATGGGAAACACTGGGTTTATATGCTTCGGGGTGTTTTACCAGGGAACCGGAAGCTCCTTCTTTCCCCTGGGCAAAAGGAAACCAACCCATGATGAAGTCCCCCATTGAATGCACCTGAATCTCAAAATCAAAGACTTTTTCGTAGAAGGCCTTGGCCCTGTCCATATCCGTGACCGGGATTTCGACCCAGCTAATTACATTCTGTTCCATGTTATTCGTTTTAAACTTTTCTTAGAATTCGTGCCTTAGAGAAACTTTGAATGGAAAGAAGATACGAAAAATCAGGAGGTACTGTGGTAGCGGGCGATAATTTCATCGGCAGCCCGGATGGTCTTCCTGGTCCACTCAAACCGCTTTTTGAGGATCTCGGCCTCAGAAAGCTGCCAGGGGAATTCGGATTGACGAAGTCGCATGCTCAGGTCCTGAAGGATGATCGCAGCTGCCACCGAAATATTCAGGCTCTCGGTAAGGCCGAACATTGGGATGTACAGGGCTCCGTCTGCCTGCTCCAGGACTTCAGGGCTCAACCCCTCTTTTTCCGTTCCGAAAAAAAGGGCCGTTGGACCTTCCAGTGTGAAGTCATTCAGGGGCGTGCTCTC
>SBFL01000334.1 GCA_006227965.1 Bacteroidota bacterium
GCGAATGGGTACTTACCGAGGATTGATCCTTTTCTTCAAAAACGAGAGAAAAGAACGATCCTACGGGATCGTTTTTTGTCTCTGGGGTGTTTCCGTTTTTGATTATATGCAAATTAGAAGTAGCTTTACTCTCGGAAATGCTTCCACCATTAAGGTAATCGAAACAGTACATGCCCGATAATCCGTTTTTTATCAAAATGAAAAAGAAACGGCGGCACCAGGAGCGGCTTGCGGATACCGAAAACCTGTTTCGCACAGCAAGTGATTTTTTCTTTCTGGAATTCCTGGTCCTCACCCTTGTTTCCTGGCTTTTCCTGGATGCCTCCCCGCCCCTTGTCCTGGGACTTCTGGGGATTAGCGCTATTACGGGGTTAAGCGCCCTTTTATACCGGTACTTTGCCCAGCAACCGGCGGTCTTTAACATCATTGCATTGGGTTTCCTTGCCGGGATCTTCTGGGTAAGCCTCTACAGCGGTGGGCTTCAAAGCCCCTTTCTCTTTGTGCTCGGACTCCTCGTGCTGCTGGCCTATATGTCCAGGCCCCTCCTCGGGCATCTTTACCTGGGGATGTCCATGGTTTGCGTCGCCCTGCTTTGGTGGCAGGGCCAACAGGCATCCCTCTCCGCGTATAATGCCGTTCCGGAAACGGAACAGGGTGTTTTTGCGGTATTGGTGTTCATCCTATTTATGGCCTTTCTGGGCTGGGTGTTCGGAAGGCGCTTTATAGAAAAAGTTCATGGTGTTTACCAGGGAAAAGAGGATTTGGAAAAAAGGGTGGAAGAAAAGGAAATGCTTTTAAAGGAGGTACACCACAGGGTCAAGAACAACCTGCAAACCGTATCCAGCCTCCTTCGCATGCAGAGCAGGTCCATAGAGGATGCCCAGACCCTTAGTCAGATCCGAAGCAGCCAGAACCGGGTGGTATGTATGGCCATGGTACATGAAATGCTATATCAGCGGGAAGATCTTTCCTGTATCGAATACAGCACTTATGTGCACCAGCTTGGAGATTATCTGGTCAAATCCATCAGGGGACCTGAAAGCAATATCCGCCTGAACATAGATATCCCTGAGATTGAATTGGGCATCGATACGGCGATACCTCTCGGGCTCCTGATCAATGAGGCCGTTACCAATGCCCTGAAATACGGATTTGAAGGCCGGGATTCCGGGGAGATCAGCATTTCCCTTGAAAAGGAAGACAAGCACGAATTCGTACTCCGGATTGGGGACGACGGCATCGGCTATCCGGAAAGCATGGACTACCAGACCTCAAAGTCCCTGGGACTAAAGCTTATCCACAATTTGAGCAGGCAGTTGAAGGGATCTGTCATAAGGGACCTCTCCAAGAGAGGAACCAACTATATCATTCGTTTCCAGGAGGTAAATCAGGACCCCTTCCACTCCATCGCCTGAGCCTGACAGGGGAGCCCGGGCATGACCTGCTTCCCACAGGCAGAACCGGTAAGTTTTCCTATATTTAGTCGGACGAAACTTCAAAGACCAACCCATGCTGAGAACCTTACTTTTGTGCCTGTTACTCACAGGGAGCCTTAACCTGAATGCTCAGGATTATTTCTTGCAACAATACGAACCCTACACGGAGGGAATCCCCAGTCCTGAGGAATTCCTGGGTTATGGGATCGGGGAATACCACACCCGTCATGACCGGATTGTGCATTACTTGGAAACCCTGGCGGCCACCTCGGAAAATGCAGAAATCGAAACCTATGGGTTCACACACGAAAAACGACGGCTGGTCATTCTGAGGGTCAGCCACACCGCCAATCTGCAGAAGCTCCCGGAACTGCAGCAACAGCACCTGGCCTTCACAGACCCGGGGGCCTCGGTAAACCCGGAGGCCAACCTGCCCATCTTTGTTCAACTGGGGTATAATGTCCACGGGAATGAGCCCTCCAGCAGTGAGGCGGCCCTATTGAGCGCCTACATACTGGTAGCATCCGAAAACCCTCTCGTTGAGCGCTTCAGGAAGGAGGCCGTGGTCTTTATAGACCCTACCATAAACCCGGACGGAAGGGACCGGCATACCCAATGGGCTAATTCTTATAGGGGAACCCCCCTGGTGACCGACCCGCAAGACGCGGAACACAACGAGTATTTTCCGGGAGGAAGGACCAACCACTACTGGTTTGACCTGAACAGGGACTGGTTGCTTGCGATTAACCCGGAAAGCAGGGGCAAACTGAACTGGTACCACCAGTGGTACCCCAACGTGGTGACGGATTTCCATGAAATGGGCAGCCAAAGCACGTATTTCTTTGAACCCATGAAAGCCAACGGGTCTCTGGATCCCATAATGCCCAAAAAAAATTACGAGGACCTCAACGAACTTTTCGGGGGGTATTTCGCCAAATCCCTTGACAGCATCGGTTCCCTGTACTTCACCAAAGAGGTCTTTGACGGGACTTATCCCGGGTACGGCTCCTCCTATCCGGATCTGCAGGGTGGGCTGGGCCTGCTTTTTGAACAGGCCAGTTCCAGGGGACATGCACAGAAAACGGCCTATGGCCAGATCACATTCCCCTTTACTATTCGGAACCAGCTCGTATCCAGCATGACCACGGTAAAAGCAGCCGTGGATAACAAGGCAACCCTGCGCCGTTATCAGAAGGATTTTTTCAACACCGCCCTGAGAAATGCAGCTGCATCCCGGACCCGGGCTTACAGGGTGGAGGAAAAACACGATAAGAACCGACTGAAAGCCTTTATCGACAAACTGCTGATCCACCGGATAAAGGTCTTCGAAGACGGGGAGGATGCTATCCTGATCCCCACAAGCCAGCCACAGTACCGAATGGTTCAAACCTTCTTTGAGACCTATGAAAGGTACCGGGACAGCGTCTTCTATGATGCTTCCGCCTGGTCGGTTGCAAATTTTTACAACATGAAGTACCAGCCGGTACGGGCTTCTGAAACGGGAACGGAAATTACGAGCACGGAAGGGCTGTTTGCGGTCGCCCCTGTCGAAGCATCGGACTACGCCTATGTGATAGACTGGAACGACTACAATGCCCCT
>SBFL01000187.1 GCA_006227965.1 Bacteroidota bacterium
AACCAGGTGCTGGTAAAATAATGATAAGGCAACTCAAGCAAAGGATTCAAGACATTTAAAATGAACAGGTTGATTTATATATTATTCATTTCACTGGGTCTTGCATCATGTAAGGAAAGTGCAGTTCAGCAATGGACTGTATTTGAGTATTCCCTGAAAACAACAAAAAAATACAATAATCCCTTTACTGATGTGGAAGTGAATGTTGTTTTTGAGCATGAAGACAAACGATGGGTGGTACCGGCATTCTGGGAAGGAGATAACAAATGGAGCGTACGTTTTGCCCCATCTTTCACGGGAGAATTCTCCTATTATCCCGAATCTTCTGATACAGCTAATCCCGATTTTAATAGGAAAGAGCAACGATTCAATGTCATTCCCTACAAAGGAGACAATCCGCTGTTGCAGCATGGATTCCTGCATATCAGTGAGAACAAAAGGTTTTTTGAACATGCTGACGGAACTCCGTTCTTGTGGCTGGGAGATACCTGGTGGAAAAACCTATGTAAAAGAATGACCTGGGAGGGTTTTCAGGAATTGACAGCAGACCGAAAAGCCAAGGGATTTAACGTGGTTCAAATCGTTTGCGGACCTTATCCTGATGAAAATATGATGGAAGAACGCTGGGAGAACGAAGGTGGAATGCCCTATGAGAAAATAGATTTCAGCGTTATGAATCCAAAATATTATGAATATGCCGACCGTCGGATTAAACATCTTGTGGACAACGGCATAGTTCCGGTAATAGTTGGTGGATGGGGGCGTCCGCAAGGCGGTGGACAGAGTACACTTGTTCAGGTAGGACTTGAAGGATTTAAGCGACATTGGAGAAATATTATTGCCCGTTACGGCGCATACCCGGTTATTTGGATGGTTGGCGGGGAAGTAAAAGATGTATATGGTCCCTGGTCTGAACTGGCCGAATACCTGAAAGTTACGGATCCATATAAGCATATGCTTTGCTATCATGCTCCGGGGAATCCACGTAAGGAGTTAGAGGACAATTCCATGTTTGATTTCGATATGTTGGCCATTGGTCATAATGGAATGGAAACGGTAAACCGGACTTTTGATTTAATGAGGTTTTGTTTTGAAGCATCACCAAAGAGACCGGTGCTTTGCGGTGAGGCCTGCTACGAAGGTCATATGCAAACAAACTTTCAATATATACAACGTTTTATGTTCTGGAGCTTTATGTTAAGCGGTGCTGCCGGACACTCTTATGGAGCTGCAGGAATCTGGCATGCCGGGGTTGAGGGGGATCCGGGACATACCGGATACTGGGGGCAGGAGTATGACTGGACAACCTGGAAAGAAGGGATGAACTATCCCGGTTCAACCCAATTGGGCATAGGCAAAAGGCTACTGGAAAAGTATCCCTGGTCAAATTTTAAACCGCATCCTGAATGGGTGGAGGAAGGCTGTTTTGCTGCGGGAATTCCCGGTGAAATCAGAATTGTTTACTTGCCGCGACGCGATATTTATAATTGGAGCGGTCCAGCAGTGAAAAATCTGGATCCCAGTGTAAACTGGCATGTGTACTATTTTGATCCGGCTACGGGGCGTAAATTTGATCAGGGTATCATCAAAGCGAGCATCAAACTGGGGAATGAGGTGCCTCATCCTGTTGATTTCAAAAGGAATGTTCCCTCTCCCCAGGATTGGGTGCTGGTTCTGGAAAAAATTGAATAAGGATTAATTCAAAGAATTTCAAAAATGGAACGAGAATGAAACGCAGGGAATTCACAAAAAGCAGTCTGGTGCTTGGTATAGGCCTGGCAGGAGGTGCCGTCAGAGACAGTCACTCCGGGTTTGATCCCCATTCGGAAAATTATTACAGGGAACCGGAAAAGAAGCTTCCCGCAAGGAAGTTTGACGTAGTCGTGGCAGGAGGGGGTACGGCAGGTGTGGTGGCGGCCATCGCTGCTGCCCGCCAGGGGGCGAAGACCGTTCTGATCGAGATGAAAGGCTATCCGGGCGGTACCGTTACGGAAGGCGGCACGACCATTCACAGTTTCTTCAATACCTGGAAACCCTTTCCGGGAGTCACGAAGCGCCAGGTTATCAAAGGAATCCCCGACGAGATTGTGAGGCGTCTGGACAAGATCGGCGGTTGGTGCGGATTCGGCGACATGCTTGTGGGGCACCGCGATTCAACCAATACGGTGATCGACACGGAGTTGTATAAGCTGGTAACCTTCGAGATGCTGGTGGAAGCGGGGGTCTATGTTTGCGTGAATACCCTGCTGACAGGCGCGATCATGGACGGCTCCCGTGTTAGGGGAGTGATTGCCGAGAGCCGGGCGGGTCGTGAAGTCTTTTATGCAAACTCCTTTGTGGACTGTACCGCCTACGGTGATCTTTCCTCATTTGCCGGGGCGGATTACAGCGAACCGAACGATTATGCGGTGGCCAATGCTTTTGGAATGGGTAATGTGGATATTGACGAAATCTATAAGTATTTCAATGATCGTGATGGTATCAGGGAACATGCTGTGGGTCAGCGCAGTGGTGTAGACAACATGACCATCCGGGTGCAGGGCAATTTTGCGGTAATGCCCGATGAATTCCTGCAGGAGGCGAAGGGGACAGGCTTACAATCGGCCACCACCACCATTCACGACAATTACCTCATGTTCGTCAAAAGCAACATGATTCTGGCTGTTAGTCCCACCGATCGCGATGCAGTGGCAAAAGCTGAACTGGAGCTCAGGCAGAAGCAGCTGAAAACCCTGCACTTGTTCAGGAACTACTTTCCCGGCTGCGAAAAGGCCTTTATCGCGCGTACGGCCCCGAGGCTCAATATTCGCCGCGGCAGGGTGATCGTATGCGAATACGATATTACACACGAGGATGTGATAGAAGCCAGGCATTTCGAGGACGATGTCTTCGTTTACAGCTACCACGACCTCGCCGGTTTTCAGGTAAGGGATGGCGGTACCTACGGCATCCCGTACAGGGCACTGATTCCCAGAGGGATTGAAAACCTCCTGGTTGCCGGCATGCTGATCACTAGCGACCATAAGGCCCACCA
>SBFL01000111.1 GCA_006227965.1 Bacteroidota bacterium
GCAGGTATTCCGTAATGGGAACCTGACGGGAGAGTCCCGCGGCCATGGCAACCCCCTGGGCCCTTCCCAGTTTGAGCATTGACTGCACGTTTTTACCATAAAAAGGGGCCTCAATGGCAATCTCATCCGGGTGATAGGTGTCGATGAGTTCCAAAGTCCTGTCAAAGATGAGTTTCAGCTTGGTAAAGGGGTCCCTGTATTTGGTAAGCATCAGTTCATTCATCTGGACAAACTCCATCTCCCTACGTTGCACGCGGATAATCCCAAACCCCATGATGGTGGTTCCCGGATCAATTCCGAGAATAATCATTTCAGACGGATAGGGCTTATTCATGGGTCTCAATTACAAGTGGGATACGGAATCGAGAGGAGACCGGTATCCCGCGTTTCAAGGCGGGTTGGAGTCTTGGAAGACTTCGGAGTGTCCCTGAAATCATACGTTCGTATTCGGGGTTTTCTGCCGTAAGCAAGGGGTTTTCCTCGACTGAAAGCACTGAAATCCCTCCCTGGTTGTCAACGAGGAAATCCACATACAGTGTGTCTGTAAGAGACTGATCTGATCGAAATTCAAAGTCCTGAAGGGCCATGGAAAGGTGCATGATCAGGGTGCTCTGGAAACATTCCTGCTGCTCGGGCTTGGAGGCTGTTTCCTCACAGGCCTCAAAAAGGGGGAACTGGTCAACCTCGTTCCAGTTGATACTGCTCATCTCCTGTTCCACAAGCTCTCGGGTCTTTGATTCCCTGGAGACAAACCACTCACAGGAAACCAGGCACAGTCCGAGCAGTATCCCCAAAATTCCAGTCGTAAGCTTCATATCATCCGCAACTCGGGCGGAAATTACAAATTTTTGCACGATACGGCGCACGGGAATGATTCCCTGCAAAAATCCCGGGAGATAGGGCAGGCCAATGCAGCCGCAACAATTTAATTTACCGTATGGTTCAGAATTTTATTCAAATCTGCGCTGCCTGAGGGCCGTCTTAAGGGAAAACCTGCTATTTTTCCTTCAAATTTGTAACAGGGATCCCCGGACCCCCACCTAACATAAGAAACCATGGATATCGTCTTGCTCATTATCGGCCTTTTCTGTTGCTTGCTGGGAATCTTTGGCAGTTTTCTTCCGGTACTTCCCGGCCCCCCGGTCAGCTGGCTGGGTTTGCTGCTGCTGATCCTTACCTCTGCCGTGCCGAATGACTGGTGGCTCGTTGTAATCACGGGGATCGTGGCCTTTGTCGTGGTGGCCCTGGACTACTGGATCCCCGCGGTGGGTACCCGGAAATTCGGGGGCAGCCGGGCGGGGATGATCGGCACCACCGCAGGGCTCCTGGTGGCCATAGTTTTTCCGGTGCTGGGAATTGCCGGTATCGTTATCTGGCCATTTGTGGGTGCAATTATAGGGGAGCTCATTAATAAAACCGGGCACAAACAAGCCCTAAGGGCAGCCTTCGGGTCCTTTGTGGGATTCCTGACCGGCACATTTCTGAAATTTGTGGTCAGTATGGTGTACCTGGGAATCTTCGTCTTCAGGGCCTGGGATTACCGGGCCGAATTGTTCCCTTTCCTAAACTAATTAGACAGGCAGCTCAGAGCCATTGGGTCCTGGCTTCTGCCTGTACGCGGGGAACTTCCACAACCGGCTCATCGTAATAACCCAGGTAAAAAAATCCGAGGCAGCGCTCGCCTTCCGCCAGCTCAAAAAACTCGCCCATATACCGGATTAGGCCCGGTGAACTCCAATAGGCTCCGAGTTCGAGTTCCGTACAGCACAGCCACATGTTCTGGACTGCCATGGCAGTAGCTGCAATTTCCTCCCACTCGGGCAGGCGCTGTTCCGGGTCGCGTTGCATGCAGATGGCGATAATGGCGCCCGCCCGGACCGGATTTTCCATTAATTTTTTCACCTTGAATTGTTTTGGGCTGGGATCGGTTTCCAGGTATTTCGCCTGCAGGAACTCCCCAAGGCGACGCCTGGATTCTCCCTGAATTACCTTAAACCGCCAGGGCTCGGTGCGTTTGTGGGTTGGAGCGTGGACCGCTGCCTGCAGCAGGCGCTCAATAACTTCCCTTTCCACAGGTTTGTCATTGTATTGCTTCGGGTAAATCGATCGGCGTCGTCTGATCAGTTCTTCAATCATGAGCTGTTTTTGGTCAAAAATACGATCAGTCTTTGGGTTTGAGCAAATGCAGGTATTCAATGCACCGGTCCAGCGCACGGCTGCTGTGGTCTTTTTTCCACACGGCATACAAAACGGCCCGTTGGGGAATACCCTTCAATTCCAAAAACCGGATCCTCAGATTGAAACCGTGCTGGAGGGAGGTCGGAACGATGGCTACCCCCATATTATTGGCGACCAGTTTGAAAATGGTGTGGGCATGTACGGATTTGTGGGAGACTTTCGGCCGGAATCCCCCATCGTCACAAATACTCAGGACCGTCTGGTAATAATCAGGACTGTACTGAGGGCTGAAAAGGATAAACGGGTCCTCCTCAAACTGGCGGATGGAACGAAAGGAGGATTCCTCAACAGGATGTCCTTCCGGGATGACAAGGGAGAAGGTTTCGCGGATTACGGGGATGGTTTCCAGCTCCGGCGGGACTTCAGATAATCGCACAAATCCAAGATCGAGGCGTTCCTCCAGGAGTGCCTTAACCTGGGAGCGGTTGGACAATTCTTCGAGGCTCGTATGCAGGTCTGGATACTGTTCTTTAAGATTTAGCAAAAGTCCGGGGATCACATCCTGCATGGCAGATCCGAGAAAGCCGATACGGATTTCACCTGAAATACCCTCCCCGATCCGGCGGGTCTGCTCAAAAATAAATTCAAGCCGGTTCAGTGGAGCGGTCAGTTGTTCTCTGAAGTATACGCCTGCTTCAGTAAGATGTACTTCCCTGCGGTCCCTCACAAAAAGCGGGGTTCCCAGGTGAAATTCCAGCTGCTGAATTTGACGACTCAAACCCGGTTGTGAAATATGCAGCTGTTCCGCTGCCCTGTGGAAATTAAGGGTTTCGGAAAGGGCCCTGAAATAGCG
>SBFL01000189.1 GCA_006227965.1 Bacteroidota bacterium
TGTTCCGTTCCGGGGTTCCAGCCCAGCAGGGCTAGAAAATTCAGGACTGCCTCGGGAAAAAATCCGCTTTCCCGGTAGCCCACGCTTTCTTTCCATGTCAGGGGAAAAACCGGAAAGCCCAGCTTTTCGCCGTCCCGCTTGCTCAACTTCCCTTTGCCCTGGGGTTTCATTATCAACGGCAGATGGGCAAATTGCGGGGGTTCCCAGCCAAATGCCTCGTAAAGCTTATAGTGGAGTGCCAGTGAAGGCAGCCACTCCTCACCGCGAATTACGTGGCTGATCTCCATTAAATGATCGTCCACGATGTTGGCCAGGTGGTAGGTGGGCATTCCGTCACTCTTGAACAGCACCTTGTCATCCAGGGTATTCCCGTCAATGCGGATTTCCCCGCGGATAATGTCCCGGAGATTGATTACAGTGTCAAGGGGCCATTTAAACCGGACCACGAAGGAATCTCCCCGATCCAGGCGTTCCTTTACTTCATCTTCGGAAAGGGTGAAGGAGTTGTTAAGGAGCTCCCTGTTCTCCCAGTTATAGGTGAAGGTCTGGCCCTTGAGTTCACATTCCTTTCGGGCGATCTCCAGCTCTTCAGGAGTGTCAAAGGCGTAGTACGCCCAGCCCGACACTACCAATTCCTGCACGTATCGCCTGTAAAGGTGTACGCGTTCGCTTTGGCGGTATGGGCCAAACCGGCCCTCTTTTCCAGGGCCCTCATCAAAAGGGATCCCCAGCCATTCGAGCGCTTCCACGATATAAGCCTCGGTTCCCGGAACAAATCTGCTTTGATCGGTGTCCTCTATACGCAAGATAAAATCGCCGCCGTGCTTCCTTGCAAACAGGTAGTTAAAGAGGGCCGTGCGAACACCGCCTATATGGAGGGGCCCGGTGGGGCTGGGGGCAAACCGGACGCGAACCGAATTCTTCATAGCGGAATTTTACGGACAAAGATAGAAACCAGGGATCTAGAAACAAGAGCTGATCAGGCAGTTTTCATTTCGGGCGGCACCAGGGGATTCATGATGTGGAACCACAGGGGAGGGACCAGAGACAGAACAATAGAAGTGGGATACCCGAAGGGCATTTCCGGAGAAGCATCGTAGTAATCCAGGAGTTGGTATTTCTTGGAAGATTTGTAATGATGGTCGCTGTGGCGGGTCAGCTCGTAAAGAACTATACGGCCCATTATGTGATTACTGTTCCACGAATGCACCTGTCGAACCCGCTCGTACCTGCCAGAAGAAAGCTTCTTGCGAAGAAGTCCATAGTGCTCAATGTAGTTGACAGTTTCAAGCAATAAAAAACCAATGATGCCGCCTAAAGCGAGAAATCCTGTTGTAAAAGCACCAAAAAGAAAATACAAACCCCCCAAATAGGCCGCCTGTATAACGAGGTACCAGAGCATGTCGTTGTAGAGGGAAAAAAAAGCCCGATCTGCCCTTGCCAGCAGACTTTTCTGGATTCGCCAGGCATTGGCGTATTGCCTGGTAACCGAGGTGACCCAGAAATGGTAGACCGACTGGTTGTACCTGGCGGTAGCAGGATCTTCCCTGGTTGCGGCGTGCAGGTGGTGTCCGAAGTTGTGTTCGATGTAAAAATGCATGTAAAGACTTGGCAGGAGAAGCAATTTGCCTAGAAAGCGCTCTGGAGTGGAATGACGGTGCCCGAGTTCGTGGCCGACATTGATTCCATTAGTTCCCAGAACGATTCCCAGGGTGAAGGCTATGCCGAAATATTCGTAGGTCTCAAGCGGCGTCGAGCTGATGTTTATCCCAACCAGCCATATGAGGCCGTAAACAATAGGGATATTGGCATAAAGCATCCAATCGTAAATCGGGTTGACGCCCTGTGCACTTCTTTCGGATTCCTCAAGGTTGTTTTCGTCCTCCGGCAAGAGGATTTCCAACAAAGGGATGACCATAAAAGCGTATACAGGAGTCAGATAATACCAAACCCCACCCTGGGTAATACCGATATAGGCCGAAAGGGGAATCGTATATGCGGCAAGGTATTTCAGCGAATTCACACCGGCTTTTAACATGTTTTTGGCCATTGAATTAAGGACATCGTGCTATCTTGGTATTAAATATATGAATTTTGGACAGTTACGCCCGAATCCTACTCAAACTTCAGGGCTTCATCAATCGCTACTACAAAAGGCAGTTGGTGAAAGGGATTTTTTTGTTCCTTTTTTTTGGAGGCCTCCTCCTGCTTTTTATCGGGGGCCTGGAATATTTCCTCTGGCTGAATTCCGAAACCCGAACCCTTTTAATGTGGCTGGGCCTTCTTCTGGAGGGGTTTCTGCTTGCCCGACACGTAGCGCTGCCCCTTCTCAGGCTTTTCAGGCTTCGACAGGGCCTTTCCTACAAGGAAGGGTCCAGAATTATAGGAATACATTTCTCCGATGTCAATGACAAGCTCTATAACCTGCTTGAGCTTGCTGAAAACAAGAAAAGAACAGAATTATTGCTGGCCAGTATCGAACAGCGCTCCAGGGATCTTATGGAGGTCCCTTTTCAGAGGGCGATTAACATGAGGGAGGCCTATAGATATGCGAGGCACGCCCTGATCCCGATACTCGTCGTTCTGCTTATCTGGCTTAGCGGGCGGGGGATGGACTTCTTCAGGTCTTATGAGAGGGTGGTAAAGTATGAGATGGCATTCGAACAGCCGGCACCCTTCAGGTTTGAATTGCTGACGCCTGAACTCCGGCAGCGCGAGGATCAGCCCTTTGTTCTGAAACTGAGAACCGTGGGCGAAGAACAGCCCGGGCAGGTAAAGCTTGTCCTTAACGGGAACCCGCTGATAATGGAGGACCGCGTAACACACTTTGAGTACACCTTCCAACCACCCTTAAAACCTGCTGAATTCACCTTCGAGGCCGAAGGTATTACCTCGCGCATGTATGATTTTGAGGTGTTGCGGATTCCGGTTATAGACCAGTTTGAGATGGAATTCCGGTATCCGGCGTATCTGGGGCGCCCTGATGACCGAATCAGCGGCAGCGGCAACGCTACATTGCCGGAAGGGACG
>SBFL01000420.1 GCA_006227965.1 Bacteroidota bacterium
CCCATTTCCATCCTCCCCTGCTCCTTGCAGAGGAAAATGAGGCAGGGGTAGTGAGCGTTGTGGACCTCGAAATTCCCGAATCCTTTCTGGGAAAGGGCTATTCAAACAGCCGTAGCCTGCTATCGGTTTCTTCATGTGGAATTTGTGGAAAAACGGAGCTGGGGGAAGATGCCTTTGAGGGAGAGGCCATACGAACTGCAGATATGTTTCCTGCCAGCTTGTTTACGGAGATGTTTGTCCAAATGAACCGGGGCCAGCACGATTTCAAACAGTCAGGCGGTACCCATGCAGCTGCCGTTTTTGACGCTGAGGGCTCCCTGCTGGTAATCCGGGAGGACATCGGACGTCACAATGCGGTAGATAAGGTGATCGGGTGGCTACTGCTGCAGGGTAAGTTGGATAAAGCCAAAGCCATGACGGTCAGTGGCAGGATTTCCTATGAAATAACTATCAAAGCATTCAAGGCCGGGATCCCTTTTCTTGCGGCAGTATCGGCCCCCTCATCCCTGGCAGTGGATTACGCCAAGGAGTTCGGGATTACCCTTATGGGCTTTTGCCGGGAGGGCCGTGCCACGTGTTATGCCCACCCCTACCGGATCGACAACAGCCGTTCCCGTTCCATGAAACCTAAAGCAAGTTAGCATGTCTGAGAATCTAAGCGAACTCCTTGGCCGTAAAGGCCTGGAAGAAAACCTCTTCGACAAACTGGGTAACCTTGCCCGGCCGGCAGGCACGCCGGATGAAAAGGAACTCGCCCTGCTGGCCGAGGAATTCCTGGTCGGCAAGGCCAATACCTTCGGCACGGCCTCATTCTATGATTTTCTCAAACCCGGCAACAGGGGGAAGGAAGTATATGTCTGCAATGGGACTGCCTGTGAATGTGCAGGTACCCAGCCTGAACTGCTTGAGAAACTGGAGGCGCATTTCAGACCCGAACAGATTGGTCATATGACCTGTCTGGGGCGTTGCCATGAAAATGCGGCCTTTCATTACAGGGGAAAGAATTATTCAGGGGTGTCCATCGATGCCCTTCAGCAGATCCTGAAGGACCTGGAAGCAGATGGATCCGGTTCCTATCATGTGGGGGCAGGCCACCAGCAAATCCTTACAGCCCCCTTCAGCGAGGTTGCAGATTATTACAAACCCTGGGGGGAGGTATTGCGGCAGGATCCGGCACTGGTGCTGGAGGAAATCAAAACTTCCGGTCTTCGGGGCCGTGGGGGAGCCGGTTTCCCTATCGGACTCAAACTGGAATTCTGCCGTAATGCTGAAGGGGATGTTAAATTTATTATCTGCAATGCCGATGAAGGAGATCCGGGGGCCTTTTCTGACCGGTACTTACTGGAACAGCAACCCCATTCCGTGCTTTTCGGCATGCTGGTAAGCGGGTATGTCACCGGGGCCCACCACGGGATCCTGTATATCAGGGCGGAGTATCCTGAGGCGGTACAAACCGTTCAGCGGGCTATAGACGAGTTAAAGGATCATCACCTGACGGGCAGCGATATTCAGGGCAGCGGATTTGATTTTGAATTCAAGATCATACAGGCACAGGGGTCATACATCTGCGGGGAGGAAACGGCCCTGATCAACTCCATCGAGGGACAGCGACCCGAGGTACGTGTACGCCCGCCCTATCCGGCGCAGCGCGGTTTGTTCAACAAACCCACCGTGGTGAACAATGTGGAAACCCTGGCAGCCCTCCATTTCATCGTCAGTAAAGGGGGGGGCGCCTGGAAAGGCATAGGGACGGCCCGTTCCTCAGGGACCAAACTGGTCTGCCTCGACAGTTTCTTTAAGCGTCCGGGCGTGTATGAGGTTACCATGGGCACCCCTTTGAAAACCGTTATCGAAGACCTTGGAGGTGGTTTCAGGTCTCCGGTGAAGGCCCTGCAGATCGGAGGGCCCCTGGGAGGCGTGGTCCCTGTGGAAAAAATCGGGGAACTCACCCTGGATTTTGAATCCTTTTCACAAGCAGGGTTCCTGCTGGGACATGCTTCTGTTGTGAGCATTCCTGAGGATTTTCCAATGATCCGCTATATAGCCCACCTGCTTGATTTCGCAGCCTATGAAAGCTGTGGAAAATGTTTCCCATGTCGTTTGGGCACCAAGAGGGGACATGAAATGACCCAAAAGGCGATGGAAGGTTCTTACGAGATAGACAGGGCCCTTTTTAACGACCTTCTGACTACCCTGGAAGCAGGCTCGCTCTGTGCACACGGAGGCGGAATCCCTCTGCCAATTCGAAATATCCTGCAGTATTTCAAACCTGAAATCGACGTCTACTTTACAAAATAGCCGCATATGAAGACCGCATTTATCAATGATATACCCTATACTTTTAAGCCCGGGGAGACTATGCTCGCTTTCATAAGGCGCCAGGCAGATGCCGGCCTGGTACCCACCCTTTGCGATGCGCCCAACCTGGATCCGTTCGGAGCCTGCAGGGTTTGCAGCGTGGAAGTGGCCCTGGCAAAGGATGGTCCTGGTAAAACCATGGCATCCTGCCACTCCCCTGTAACAGAAGGGCAGTATATCTATACCAGTACGGCAAGCGTTAAAAAACTGCGGAAGAATATCGTGGAGCTGGTCCTCACGGATCATCCGCTGGATTGCCTAACCTGTGAGGTAAACGGGAATTGTGAATTACAGGATGTGGCTGCCCAGGTAGGGATTCGTGAAGTGCGGTATCCGGAAGGGGAGACCCATCTGCAGAGGGAAAAAGACCTGAGCCATCCCTACATGACCTCAGATTTGAGCAAATGCATCAACTGCTATCGCTGTGTACGTGCCTGTGATGAAGTACAGGGGGAGTTTGTGCTGAGCATGGCGGGGCGTGGATTTGATTCCAGGATTATCAAAGGGCTGGATCAGACTTTTATGGAATCGGATTGTGTGAGTTGCGGTGCCTGTTCCCAGGCGTGCCCCACTTCTGCCATTTCGGATGTGTTCCAGTCAAAATCCATTCAGGCCACGGACACTACCCGTACAGTCTGTACCTATTGCGGTGTGGGCTGTAACCTG
>SBFL01000323.1 GCA_006227965.1 Bacteroidota bacterium
AACTGGACAAAAAATCATTTGAACGCCTGTGGAGAATCAAACAGAAACTCCCATTCAAAAAGAAAGGACCATGAAAAAACTCGTACTGGCCTACAGCGGAGGCCTGGATACTTCCTACTGCGCCCATTACCTTTCCCAACGGGAAGGTTTTGAGGTTCACGCGGTAACCGTGAACACAGGTGGGTTCGATGCGAAAGAGCTCAAATCCATCCGGCAGAAAGCCCTGGAACTTGGCGCCAGCAGTTACCAGGCCATTGATGCTGTGGAGTCCTTTTACGATACCGTAGTGAAATACCTGATCTTTGGCAATGTGTTGCGAAACAACACCTATCCCCTGTCGGTTAGCGCGGAACGCATTGTTCAGGCCCTGGAAATAGTTGCCTATGCCAAGTCTGTGGGGGCAAGCCATATTGCCCATGGCAGTACGGGGGCAGGCAATGATCAGGTTCGTTTTGACATGATTTTCCAGATCATGGCACCGGATATTGAAATTCTCACGCCCATCCGGGATGGAAAACTGTCCAGGGAAGAAGAGATATCCTATCTTCAGAATGCGGGTATCCCCTATTCATGGGAAAAGGCCAAATATTCGATCAACAAGGGTCTCTGGGGTACTTCTGTCGGAGGGGATGAAACCCTGGGTTCCCGAAAACCGCTTCCGGAGCATGCCTACCCCAGCCAATTGGAGAAAAAGGAACCCAAGTCAGTGGTTCTGGAATTCGAACGGGGGGAAATCATTGCCGTGGACGGCAAAAAGGACACTCCGGTCGCCAATATTCAGAAATTACATGCCCTTGCCTCCGAATATGCCATCGGCCGGGACATACATGTGGGGGATACCATTATAGGCATCAAGGGCCGGGTTGGCTTCGAAGCTGCCGGTCCCCTGCTTTTGCTCAAGGCACATCACCTTCTGGAAAAACACACCCTCAGCAAGTGGCAGCAGTACCAGAAAGAGCAGTTGGGAAGCTTTTACGGGATGCTCCTGCACGAGGGACAGTTCCTTGACGAGGTTATGCGGAACGTCGAACGTTTCCTTGAGGATACCCAGCGCTATGTAAGTGGAAAGGTGTTTGCGCGCCTGCATCCCTATCGCTTTGAACTGGAGGGGGTTGAATCAGGGTTCGACCTGATGAACGCCACCTTTGGCAGCTATGGCGAAATGAACCGGGGCTGGACAGCTGAAGACGCACGTGGTTTTATAAAAATTCTGTCTAATTCGGGCCGTATTGCCCATCAAATTCATCAACAAAAATGATCCGAACTGGAGTCATAGGAGGTTCCGGATATACGGGGGGAGAACTTATCCGCCTGTTGCTCGGTCATCCGGAGGTGAAACTGGAATTTGCCTTCAGTACCACCCGGGCCGGGAAACCCCTTCACCATGCCCATCCTGACTTGCTTGGGCAAACCGATCTGTGTTTTACGGACCAGGCAGACCCTGAAGTGGATGTCGTCTTCCTCTGCCTTGGTCACGGGAATTCCGGGAAGTTCCTCTCTCAGTGGGAATTCAGCCGGAACACCAGGGTAATTGACCTGAGCAATGAATTCCGCCTGGAATCCAACAATGCGCAAGGGGGGCGCAACTTTATCTACGGGCTACCTGAATATCAGAAGACCGCCATCCAGAATGCACGGAACATTGCCAACCCCGGGTGTTTTGCCACCGCCATCCAGCTGGCGCTGCTGCCCCTGGCGTCAGAGAACCTTCTGAAGGGATCTGTACATGTAAACGCCGTAACAGGAAGCACCGGTGCAGGTGCAGGCCTGTCAGAGACCACCCATTTCAGCTGGCGCAATAACAACCTGTCCTGGTATAAACCCTTCACTCACCAGCATCTGGGAGAAATCAATCAAAGCCTTGAGAGCCTTCAGGAAAAAAAGCCGGATCTTTTGTTTTTGCCCCTTAGGGGAAATTTCACCAGGGGCATCTTTGCCACGGCTTATACCACCTTCCACGGAAGCCTGGAGGAGGCTAAAGCGATGTTTGCGGCCTACTACCAGGAGGCAGAATTTACGATGCTTACGGAAAACCCTCCGGCTCTCAAGCAGGTTATAAACACCAATGCTGCCCATCTGCACCTGCACAAGCACGGGGAGGTGCTGCTGATCACTTCTGTGATCGACAACCTCCTGAAGGGTGCCTCCGGACAGGCGGTTCAAAACATGAACCTTATGTTCGGGCTTCCGGAAAGCAGCGGGTTGGCACTTAAAGGAATAGGATTCTAATGTAAAACAGTGAACTCATGAAAATTGCCATCATAGGGGCCGGGAACCTGGGCCTTTCCATAGCAACAGGCATTCTGCACAGCGGCGGGGCCACCAGCATGTACCTGACCAGACGGCACCTGGATGCCCTTAAGGAATTTGAGGCTTACGAAAATGTGACGGTCACCTCCGACAACCGAAAAGCGGTATCGGAATCTGACATCCTCATCTTTGCCGTACAGCCATTACACTTTGCCTCCATTCTGGATTCGGTTCAGGACCTGCTGAACGAAAACCACGTCCTGATCTCAACCATTACCGGATTCAGCCTTTCCAGTATTGAAGCTATTGTGGGAAGCAAACGGTATGTCATCCGGGCCATGCCCAATACAGCCATTTCCGTGGGGCGATCCATGACCTGCCTCTGCAGTAATGAAGCCGGCAAAAAGCGAATCGAACTCGCCGAGGCGATATTCCATCGTATGGGGCATTCTATGGTCATCCCGGAAAGTCAGATGCAGGCAGCCACAGTCATCTGTGCGAGCGGGATCGCTTTCTGGATGCGCCTGATCCGGGCTACCACGCAAGGTGCCATCCAGCTGGGCTTCGATGCCCGGGAGGCACAGGAGCTGGCAATGCATACCTGCAGGGGAGCTGCTGAACTGCTTATCAGCTCAGGCAGGCACCCCGAGGAAGAAATCGACCGGGTGACTACCCCCATGGGATGCACTATTGAAGGATTGAACGAAATGGAACACCAGGGGCTCAGTTCTTCGCTGATCCGCGGTATCGTCTCATCCTTTGACAAGATCTCACAAATCCGAAAAGGCTGAACCATGGACTTGTTTCAGGTATATCCGCTTTTTGAAATTACCCCTGTGAAAGCTGAGGGATGCTGGATAATGGATAAAGAAGGTAACCAATACCTGGATCTCTATGGGGGCCATGCCGTGATTTCCATCGGGCATTCACATCCCCACTTCGTCCGTGGCCTGGAGGAGCAGTTAAACCGAATCGCATTTTACAGCAACTCCGTTCGCAACCCCCTACAGGAGACGCTTGCCCAAGAACTTGGCAGGGCCAGTGGTCTGGAAGACTACCGCCTCTTCCTGTGCAATTCCGGTGCAGAGGCCAATGAAAATGCCCTGAAACTGGCTTCCTTCCAAACAGGTAAAGCAAAGGTCATTGCCTTTGAGAACAGCTTCCACGGCCGTACCTCAGCGGCAGTGGCAGCCACGGACAACCCGGCAATAGTGGCTCCCCTGAATGCCCAGCACGATGTTTGTTTCCTGCCTCTGAACGATTCAGGTGCCCTTGAAAAGGAACTGGCAAAAGGGGATACAGGTGCCGTGATCCTGGAATCCATTCAGGGTGTGGGTGGTCTATCGATGGCAGAAACCTCCTTCCTGAAGCAGGCCGACCTTCTGTGCCGAAAATACCAGGCGGTTTTGATAGCCGATGAGGTTCAGAGCGGTTTTGGAAGAACCGGAGATTTTTTTGCCTTCCAGCCTTCCGGGATCCGACCGGGAATTATCTCCATGGCGAAGGGCATGGGAAATGGATTTCCAATAGGGGGCATCCTGATTCATCCTGAATTCAAAGCCAGGCATGGCCTGCTCGGTACGACCTTCGGAGGCAACCACCTTGCCTGTGCTGCTTCCCTGGCTGTCCTGGAGGTTCTCGAAAAAGAAGAGCTCCTGGAGAACGCCCGGGAAATGGAAACCCACTTCCGCCATAGGGCCGAAGGGCTCCCGGAACCTGTCAGGGTAAAGGGAAGGGGTCTGATGCTGGGGCTGGAATTCAACTTTGAAATCGCGGGGCTGCGAAAACGGCTTATTGAAAATCACCGGATTTTTACCGGAAGTTCCAAAAATAAAAACCTGTTGAGGATCCTGCCCCCCCTGAATATTGACCGGGGCTCCCTGGACCTGCTGTTTAACGCCCTTGAAAAAGAAATCCCATGAACCACTTTATAAATATTCAAGACATCGCGGACCTGAATCACTGGCTGGAGAAAGGGAGGGAATTGGCTGAAACCCCCGATTGCTGCAAAAATCTGGGATCAGGAAAAACCCTTTGCCTTCTTTTTTTCAACAGCAGCCTGCGCACCCGCCTGAGTACTCAGAAGGCTGCCCGCTTACTGGGTCTGGAGGTCATGGTCATGAATTTCGGGGCCGAGGGTTGGAACCTGGAGATGGAGGATGGCACCCGTATGGACGGAGGGGCTGCCGAACACATCAGGGAGGCAGCCGGGGTTGTAGGGAAGTATGCAGATCTGATCGGAGTACGCGCCTTTGCAGGCCTGGAGGATGTCCAAAAGGACCGGGCAGAAAAAATCCTGAATGGTTTTCAGAAGTATGCAGGGGTACCACTGCTGAATCTTGAGAGTGCAACGGCTCACCCCCTTCAGGCCCTGGCCGATGCCCTGACGATCGCCTCCAACAAAAAAGAAAGCCATCCCCGGGTTGTGCTTTCCTGGGCACCGCATCCCAGGGCATTGCCGCAGGCTGTGCCGAATTCCTTTGTGCGAATGATGAGGCGGATGCCCGTTGAGCTCGTCATTACTCATCCGGAAGGATATGAACTGGATGCCTTCCAGGTGGGGGAATACCAACCGGTTCATGACCAGGCCTCCGCCCTGGCAGGAGCAGATTTTGTATATGTAAAAAACTGGAGCAGCTTCAAACAATATGGAAAGGTGCTCTCGGAGGACCCGGCGTGGATGATGACCGGTGAAAAACTGGCTGGTGCCCATTTCATGCACTGCCTGCCGGTTCGCCGCAATGTCGTTGTGGAAGATGCCGTACTGGACGGGGACCGCTCCCTGGTCCTGGAGCAGGCCTCAAACCGGACCATTGCTGCGCAGCTGGCCCTCCTGCATATGTTGGAAGCACTATAATCATTAGGATGAAAGAACGGATCACAGTCGTTAAGATCGGGGGAGCCTTCCTGGAAAACGAATCCGAGTTGGAGACGATCAGCAGGAAGTTCGCCTCCATGCAGGGGAAACGTATCCTGGTCCATGGCGGTGGGAAACGCGCCAGTCAGATCAGTCAAGCCCTCGGAATTGAGCCGAAGCTCATAGGTGGCAGGCGGATCACTGATCGCAAAACCCTGGAGGTCGTTACCATGGTCTATGGGGGGTGGGCCAACAAGAACCTGGTCGGCCGTTTACAGTCCCTCGGTTGTAATGCAATAGGTCTGAGCGGGGCCGATGCGGACCTGATACGAGCGGTCCGGCGCCCTGTCAAAGAGGTGGATTACGGGTATGTAGGAGATGTGGAATCTGTGAATGTGGCATCCCTGCAATTGCTTTTGCGCGCCGGGCTAACCCCGGTTTTCTGTGCGCTAACCCACAATGGAAAGGGGCAACTTTTAAATACAAATGCAGATACGGTGGCCGCAGAAATTGCCAAGGCGCTCGGCGGGGAATACCGCACAAGCCTTTACTACTGCTTTGATAAAAAAGGGGTCCTCAGGGACCTGAATGATCCAAACAGCGTTATTGCACATCTGGACCAGGCAACCTTCAGGGACCTGGAGGGGAAAGGGATCATCGCAGAAGGTATGATGCCCAAATTACACAACTCCTTCGGGGCACTGGAAGGAGGGGTAGAAGAGGTCTGCATAGGCCCGCCGGAGCTTATGACCGGAAACGCCGGTATCTTTACGAAACTTAGTTTATGAACACAATAGAGAACCTGACCAAATCCGCTATCGGGCTTTTAGAGCGACTGATCCAAACACCTTCTTTTTCCGGGGAAGAGGAAAATACTGCGCGACTGATCAATGACTGGCTCAGAAACCTTGGAATCCCCTGCTGGCAGCACGGCAACAACATCATAGCCCAGAACAGGGACTTCAGCCCCGGGAAGCCCACCCTTTTGTTGAATTCCCATCACGATACGGTCAGGCCGAACAAGGCCTACACGAGGGATCCCTTTGAAGCCAGGATCGAAGACGGAAAATTGTTCGGCCTGGGAAGCAACGATGCCGGGGGCTGCCTGGTATCCCTTTTGGCGACCTTCGCCTACTGGTATCCTCAAAAACAGCTTACCCACAATGTGGTACTGGTCGCCTCAGCCGAAGAAGAGAACTCCGGACCCAATGGCCTGGGCAGTGTGCTGAAGGAACTGCCGGATATCGATGTGGCCATCGTGGGAGAACCCACCCTTCTCGACCTGGCCATATCTGAAAAAGGGCTGGTCGTCTTTGACGGCATCGTAAAGGGCACCCCCTCACATGCCGCCCACCCCAATCGGGATAATGCCATCTACAATACGATTCCTGTACTGGAGTGGTTCAGGGACTACCGTTTTCCAGGAATATCTGAAACCCTCGGGGAAGTTAAGTTGACCGTATCCCAGATCCATGGCGGCAACCAGCACAATGCGGTACCCGCCCAGGTAGAATTTGTCCTGGATGTGCGTGTCAATGATTGTTACACCAATGCTGAGATCGCACGAACCCTGAAGGAAGAAGCTCCCTGCGAACTTCACCCCCGGTCCCTGCGGTTAAATTCTTCTTCCATAGATCCGGAGCATCCGCTGGTACGGGCGGGGGTGGCCCTGGGTGGAAAAACCTATGGGTCCCCAACCCTTTCGGACCAGGCATCCCTGGATTGTCCCTCATTGAAACTTGGGCCGGGCGACACGTTGCGGTCACATTCGGCAGACGAATTTATCTATATAAAAGAAATTGAAGAAGGAATCCAATTTTATTCCAACCTTCTTGATCGCTTCCTGAAACCGGGGAAAGATTACGCGCCGGATGGGCCGGTATACTAGAAACTGTTTTGGAATTTGCACAGGTGTATGTTTTTTGCAGTTAAAATGCCGAAATTCGGTCAGGGGGCGGGGGTTTCCCCCATTTAGATACAGAGACGAATCAATAAAGCAAGGGCATGAAATTATGGGATAAGGGCAGCACGCCAGACAAACAGATGGACCTCTTTACAGTGGGCAATGACAGGGAACTGGACCAGATCCTGGTGGAATACGACCTGAAGGCTTCCAGGGCCCACGCTGAAATGCTGGGGAAGATCGGAATCCTTGATCCGGGGGAAACCAGGGCGATCGTAACGGAGCTGGACAAAATGATGGAAGAGGCACGGGCAGGGGATTTTGCCATTGAGCAGCCTTTCGAGGATATGCATTCCAAAATAGAATATGAACTCACGGCGCGCATTGGAGAGGCAGGAAAGAAAATCCACACGGCCCGTTCACGGAATGATCAGATCCTCACCGCCCTACAACTTTACCTGAAGGATACCATTCTCAGTTTTCGAACCCAGGTCAAAGAGCTGTTTGAGGTTCTCCTGATGCTGGCTGAAACGCATAAAGAAGTCCTGTTACCCGGGTATACCCACCTTCAGGTGGCCATGCCCTCTTCCTTCGGCCTTTGGTTTTCCGCCTATGCCGAGAGTTTGGTGGATGACACCTATTTCCTCCAGACAGCTTTCAGGGTTGCCGACCAGAACCCCCTGGGAAGTGCAGCCGGATATGGGAGCTCTTTTCCTGTTGACCGCCACTTTACCACCTCCCGTATGGGTTTTGCCACCCAGAAATTCAACGTGGTGGCTGCCCAGATGGGTCGGGGAAAAGTGGAAAGGGCAACCGCCATGGCCATGGCTTCCATAGCCGGAACCCTCGGAAAAATGGCGATGGACATTTGCCTGTACCTCAGTCAGAACTTTGCTTTTATCTCTTTCCCGGAGGAACTCACCACCGGGAGCAGCATTATGCCTCACAAAAAGAATCCGGACCTTTTTGAACTGGTGCGGGCCAAATGCAACCTCGTACAGGGACTGCCCAACCAGCTGACACTGCTTACCACAAACCTGACCAGTGGATACCACCGAGACTTGCAACTGACCAAAGCCCTACTGCTGCCCGCTGTTGAACAGCTCAAGTCCTGCCTGGAAATCACAACCTCAAGCCTGGGAAAAATAAAGGTGAATACCTCCATCCTCGAGGACCCCAAATACGACTACCTTTTCAGCGTGGACAGCCTGGATGCCATGGTTCAGGAAGGGATCCCCTTCCGGGAAGCCTACAGGAAGATTGCGGATATGATCGCATGCGGTGTATTCAAACCAGACAAAAGCGTGCGGCATACCCATC
>SBFL01000421.1 GCA_006227965.1 Bacteroidota bacterium
CAATGGGATAAAGGACTTGCCGTGAAGACCGAAGAGGTGCATGACCTTGTCCATTATAAAAGCGGTGCGGGCCATGTAGCCCGTGTCCTCCATCAGAGAGATAAAAAAGAAGAGGATCAGGATATTGGGAAGGAAGACAATGACCCCTCCCACTCCGCCGATCACTCCGTCCACCAGCATATCCCTGAAAAACCCCTCTGCCATAGTTGTATGGAAAAATTCTCCAAGCAGGTCCACCCCCAGTTCGATCCAGTGCATGGGGTAACTGCCCAGGGTAAAGGTGGCATGGAACATCAGCCAGAGAAAACCCAGAAAGATGGGCAGCCCAAAATATTTATGGGTAAGTATACGATCGATCCGCTGGGACCGGGTGAACCCCGGATCGGCCCCGCTGCGCTTCATGGTTTCCTTCAGGGCCCCGGCCACAAAGCCGTAACGGGCATCTGTGATCAGGGTTTCTGTTTCTTCCCTGAATAAATTGCCGATCCGCAGGCTCTCCTCCCGGGCCATGGATTGAATCTCCATGAAATTCTCTGCCCCCGATATCAGAAAAGCAGAGTTGTCATCCTTTTCCAGCAGCTTCAGGGCGATGAACCGGGAAGAGTAATGGTCGGTCAGGGAGGGTGTAAGGCGGATCAGCTCCTGGAGCTTCCGCACCGATCTTTCAATTTCCTCCCCGTAGCTTATATGGATATGCCTGATGTCGGGATCCTCTCCTTCAAAGACCCGGATCACATGGTTCAGAAGCCTGAAAATGCCCTTGCCCCGGTGACTGATTGTTGGCACAATCCTGATCCCCAGCAATTTACTCAGGAGATCCAGGTCTATGCTATCCTTCCGGGCCAGCAGGTCATCATACATGTTCAGGGCCAGTACCACGGTCACATCCATATCGATGAGCTGACTGGTCAGATACAGGTTCCTCTCCAGGTTATTGGCATCCACCACATTGACCACCACATCGGGTTTATTCTTCAGGATATGCTCCCGCACATAACGTTCCTCGCTGGAATAATCGGAAAGGGAGTAGGTGCCCGGAAGATCGGTTATCCGGAAGGTATAGCCCCTGTGACTGAACAGGGCTTCCTTGGAATCGACCGTCACGCCCGAGTAGTTGCCAACATGCTCCCTGGAACGGGATACCCGGTT
Source organism: Bacteroidota bacterium (assembly GCA_006227965.1). Taxonomy (GTDB): domain Bacteria; phylum Bacteroidota; class Bacteroidia; order Flavobacteriales; family Flavobacteriaceae; genus Robiginitalea. The sequence continues at coordinate 1,150 of SBFL01000421.1, forward strand.
AAAGAGCGTGGTCTTGCCGCTGTTGGGATTCCCCACCAGGGCCACTTCAATGGTTTTTCCGGGCCTGGGCAGCACCGGCCCCCGCTGAAGCGTTTCGGAGATTACCCCCTTCCCTCCTGGTCTTGCATGCCTGTAGTCGGCTTCCGACACCACCTCCACCAGGCTTGCCTCACTCCTTCTCAGCGAAACATTGCTGTCCAGTATCCGGTATTCCACCGGATCCTTCAGGGGAGCTGACTTTACAACCGTGATATTCTTCCCGCGGATAAAACCCATCTCGGTCAGGCGCTTCCGGAAAGCTCCCCGGCCCCTGATCCTGGCAATGGTGGCAGAATCACCCGTATGTAAGTCATTCAGCGTCATCTTCTATAGCTTCCCGCCATAGCTGTATCCCAGCTTTTCTATGGTTTCCCTGATCCGCTCGTCCGGTACCGATTCCGCCTGGATACGCACCTGGCCAACATTCCGGTCGGCCAGCACTTCCGAAACACCCTGCAGGTCCATCAATCCTCTTTCAACTGTTGCCTTGCAGTGGTCACAGGTCATTCCTTCGACCCTGTATGTAATAATATCTGCTTTCATTCTTGCTTCTTTGTTCTGGTCATTTAAACGTTCTTTCCTTGAAGAGAGTATTTTCATAATATATCCGTTTACAATCAGCAGCACCAGCAGTGCCGAACTTGCCCAGAAGAACCAGCCGGTCACATGATCGTGCTCATGCATCATCGCCGGCATGGCGCCGGTAAACCATTCCCTGGGCAGAAACTCGTTGATCAGGATCCCGAAGAACAGTGCCCCGCCTATGATACTTCCCAGGTATACCCACAGGGACTTTCTTCCCAGCGTGTTTCCTATAACAGCCATGGTGGCGATATTGGTGGCCGGGCCTGCCATAAGCAGGACCAGGGCCGCCCCGGGGGCCAGTCCTTTCATCATCAGGACAGCTGCGATGGGGATCGACCCCGTGGCACAGATATAGAGCGGCACTGAGGCAAGGATCATCAGTAGCATGGCCAGGTATTCGCTGGAAATGGTGCTGGTGAAAAAATCACCCGGTATGAGCACTGCCAGCAGGGCCGCCACAAGCATCCCGATGACCAGCCATTTGGAAATATCCTGAACCAGTTCCACGAAGCCATACCTGAAGAGCTCTTTTACCGACCTTTCGTAGGGCTTATCACTTTCACCTTCCTTATCTTCATCGTCCCCGCCATTCCTTTCCACGGCATTACCCAGCACTCCCCCGAACAGACCCGTAAACAGGGCAACCACAGGCCTGATAATGGCAAGTGGAAGTCCCAGCAGCGAATAGGTGGCCAGTATGGAATCCACTCCTGTCTGCGGCGTGGAAATTAAAAAGGATACGGTGGGTCCCCTGGAGGCACCGTTCCGGTAAAATCCGATCCCTGCAGGCAAGACCCCACAGGAACATAGCGGCATGGGTACGCCCAGCAGGGAGGCATTGAAAACGGACCTGAAATTATTCTGACCCATATACCTTGTTATCAGCTGCCTGGGAAAGATCACCCTGAGAACGCCCGCAAATAAAAATCCAAGCAGAAGGTAGGGTGACATCTCATTCACCAATCCCACCAGTTCTCCGGTATATGTCCCGACTATCTCTCTCACTTATTCCTCCCTTTCAGACTAGTATAACAAACAAAATAGCATAAGGATCACCAGGATACAAATATAATGCCTGGTAAAATAGCCCTGATCCCCATAATTGGGTATTTTGCCTGAAAAGGGTATATTACAGGATGTTTGGCAATTACAGGTTCCTCACTCCCTTCCTCGTGCTCCTTGGAATTGTTTTCCAAAGCCCCGCACAGGACAGGGAATATATGTTGAAACAGGAGCTATATG
>SBFL01000002.1 GCA_006227965.1 Bacteroidota bacterium
CCGGTGGACGTTTTCTGGCTTCTCTCTTTTGCTTTTTCCCCCATGGACTTAAACTTACATCAGGACTTTTGCTGCTCATAAATGTAAGAAATGTTTGGCAGGCGGGGATCATACTGAAAGTGAAGGCAACAATTTTCTGAACTGCCTGAAACTGATTAGCCTGCCAGCTTTTTCGTTCCATAGCCTGAGGGACAGGGTACGCATGCTGGGGATAAAGGTGACAGGTTTGATCCCGGAGAACATTACATTCTCCCTGTGGCAGCGTTCCAGATTGTAGTTGGGGATCATTGGACTCAGATGATGAATATGGTGATAACCGATGTTGCCGGAAAACCACTGCAATAACCTGGGGAATTTCAGGAAAGAACTTCCCTCCAGTGCCATTCTCCTGTAATCCCAATCCTCCTGTCGGGTCCAGATTACATCTTCATACTGGTGCTGCACATAAAAGAGCCAGACTCCTGCCAGTGTGGCTACATAGATCACAGGTATCTGGATCATAAGAAATGCTTTCCAGCCCAACAGGAAAATGAGCAGAAGGCAGTAAAGCAGCATGATCGTATTGGTAACATATACGCTTCTTTGCCCGGCTTTGCCCATACTTTTACGGGGAATCCGGAACCAGAGCACAAAAAGGAAAAAGGGCCCGATGCCCAATAGCAAGACCGGATGCCTGTAGAGCCGATATAAAAGTTTTCTTCCGGGAGTACATTGATTATACTCTTCGACGGTAAGCGTCCACACATCACCTTTGCCTCTTTTATCCAGGTTACCCACAGTTTTATGATGGATCGAATGCTCACGGTGCCAGTAGTCATAAGGGGTAAAAACCAGGCTGCCAAGAAAGGTTCCCACAATCCGGTTCGCTTTTTTGCTTCGAAAGAAGGAACCATGTCCGCAATCATGAAAAATAATGAACAGGCGGACCAGGAATCCTGCTGCTATAAAGGAGAGTCCCAGTGTAAGCAGGTAGGAAATACCCAGGCTGTAATACATGGCAATCCACAGTAAAATATAAGGTCCCAGGGAATTGATGATCTGCCAGATACTTTTTCCGGTATGGGGACTGTTATAACGGCTGATCACCGATATCCAGTCATGCTGTTCCTTCGTTTTAGCCTCCATAATAAAGAGACAAGTTAGACTAATTATTAGTTCTGGGCCTTGTTAATAGCAAAAAAACCAGGATTCATTTTAAGAATATCACGGGCCTGCTTGATATGGCCTGCTTATGGCATTAAATTCCGGGTAAAGCGCCCCTTGCTCTCCTTCCAGGACTCCTCCCAGTCCTCATACAGCTTCGGGGTGGGAAAACTCCCGAACCAGATGGGCAGCCCCTTTTCCCTGAAATGGGGATGATCCACAGTTCCCACCCTCCTGGAATCTTTAAAATAGAGGGGTACCCGGTCCGAATAGCCCATATATATCAGATGTTTAAACTCGGGTTTCCTGGGGATCCATTCCATAAAGGCATCATTGAAACTGTATACATCCGGGTAGGACGGGTCGGGCCTGTAATAGCGCGCTGCCCCTGCACAGCCATAGAACTCGCCGAAGATCCAAGTTTCGTCCCTGATGGTGTCGTGCAGGGTTTCATAAAAAGTCCAGACCTTTTCCCCCAGCTCATCCCAGCCCACCATATCGGCATAATCCTGGGGAAGGTCGTGTACCTTGCCATCCTCCCATTTGAGCATCATGTCCATGCCCAGACCCAGTATCTTTTTATCATACTCCACCATACGGTCCGGTTTATAAACCGGCAGGCTGAAGGGCAGGACGAAGAGCCCGCTGGACAGCATCAGGAAGAGCACGATATAGACCGGTATTTGCCTGGACCGTGCGGCCCAGTGTTCCCAGGCAAGGGAACCGAAGACCACCAGGATGGTATAGGCGGCGATGGTATAATAGAATTTTCCTTTCAGCAGAATGATAAGGGCCAGGGTAAGGACAAAAGCCCAGGCAAAGATCCTGTATTCACTGTGTTTCCGGTTAAAGGTCAGCCAGATCAGGCCTCCAAGCCACACAGGCAGGGCGGGCAGGTGCATGAATACCTGGGCAAAAAGGAAATCCTTGAGAAGTACATTTCCCAATTGTGTTTCCTGAAGTTCCGACATATGGGTGAAAACGGGCCAGTTATTTGCATGCTGCCAGACCAGGTTGGGCAGGATGACCAGCATTCCTCCCGCCAGGGCCACGGGAAGGTAAGGGCTCCAGAGCAGCCTTCGCTGACGGCTGATGATCAGGGCAGCCAGCAGGGCAAAGCCGTAAAAAATAATGGAATATTTGGCCATCCATCCCAGTCCCAGGACCGGTATCATCCACAGCAAAAGCTTTGGGTCCTGCCTGCTTATCATCCGGCAGATAACAATTGCAGCAAGCAACCAGAACAGGTGGTTGAATATGGTTGGTTGTAAAAGTGCTGCAGGCCTTAGAAAGGCAGGGGAAAGAAAATAAGCCGACAGCCCGGCCACAAGGGCCATGGCCCCCCCTTTTAACTCTTTGATGAGCCAGCCTACCAGAAAGATGCTGAGGGCACCGATCAGGGCCGGCAGCAGCCTGACAGCTAAAAGGGAATCTCCCCAGATCAGGGTATGAATGCGGGTAATCAAAGCTGTTAAAGGAGGGGTGCTGAAGAAGCCCCAGTCCAGGTGCTGCGACTGGGCCAGGTACAGGTAGGCATCCCGCTGAAAGCCATAATTGGTGGCCGTGAGCAGGTGCACCAGCAATTTGGCCAGTGCAAATAGCAGGACAATCCAGTAAGCCCGGATCCAGAGTTTAAATTTTCCCATTTCGCTCTGAATTTTTCATTCGTCTGAAATAATCTTTGGAAGCCCTCAGCACATGAGGCGAGAGCAGCAGGGCCGATAACATGGTGGGGAAGGCCATCAGGGCATAGGCACCGTCAAAGATGCCTACCACGGTCCCCAGGGTGGCGGTGGCACCCAGGGGAATGGTCAGCAGGTAGAACCATTTGTATATATAATCGCGCCTGGCCCCAAAAATAAAAGAGTA
>SBFL01000226.1 GCA_006227965.1 Bacteroidota bacterium
TCAAACGAATCACCGTAAAATCCCTGATCGAAATGAAACAGCAGGGGGAGAAGATCTCCATGCTCACGGCCTATGATTATTCCATGGCCAAGATTGTGGATTCGGCCGGGGTGGATGTCATCCTGGTGGGCGATTCTGCCAGCAATACCATGGCAGGGCATGAAACCACCCTGCCTATCACCCTGGATCAGATGATCTACCACGCGAGTTCGGTGATCCGGGCGGTAAAAAGAGCCCTGGTGGTGGTTGATCTGCCGTTTGGCAGCTACCAGAGTGATCCCAAGGAAGCCCTTCGCTCCGCCATCCGGATTATGAAGGAAAGCGGGGCACATGCGGTGAAACTGGAAGGCGGTATTGAAATCAAGGATTCGGTAAAGCGAATACTCAATGCCGGAATTCCGGTGATGGGGCACCTGGGACTGACCCCTCAGAGCATTTATAAGTTTGGCACCTATACCGTACGGGCACGTGAAGAAAAAGAGGCAGAGAAACTGCTCGAAGATGCAGAAATGCTGGAAAAACTCGGCTGCTTCGCCCTCGTCCTTGAAAAGATTCCAGCCTCCCTGACTGAAAAAGTCTCCAAGAAGCTGTCCATCCCCACAATAGGGATAGGGGCCGGTGTCAGAGCTGACGGTCAGGTCCTTGTCATCCACGACCTGCTGGGAATGACCCACGAGTTCAACCCCCGCTTCCTGCGCAGGTACATGAACCTTTATGAAGATATGAGCTCAGCCATCGGACAATATGTATCTGATGTGAAAAGGCGGGAATTCCCCAGCGAGGAGGAACAATACTGACAGACACCCGACCTATTACCGGCAAACCCAGGCATCCATTTTGGCAAATCCCCCCGAACACAGTACCCCTGAAAACCTGCAGGTCCTTTATGAGGACAACCATTTGCTGGTGGTCAACAAGCGGCCTGGGGACATCGTCCAGGGGGACCAGACAGGAGATACGCCCCTGTCCGAAGTGGGCAAGCTGTACCTGAAGACAAAATTCGACAAGCCCGGGAACGTTTTCCTTGGCGTGGTCCACCGCCTGGACCGACCCACCTCAGGGATTTTGGTGTTCGCCCGAACCTCAAAGGCACTCAGCCGTATGAATGCCCAGTTCAAGGAAAAAGAGGTCCGCAAAACATACTGGGCCCTGGTTTCTATTCAGCCGCCCTCGGAATCCGGGAGGCTGGTTCACTGGCTTGAGCGCAATCAGAAACAAAACAAATCATATGCCTATCCGAAGGAGGGTCCCAACCGGAAGAAAGCGGTATTGAAGTATCGGATTTTGAAATCACTGGATCGCTATTACCTTCTGGAAATCGATCTTGAAACCGGCAGACACCATCAGATCCGGGCCCAGTTAGCGGCCATTGGATGCCCCATCAAGGGTGACCTCAAGTACGGTTCACCTAGGTCCAATCCGGATGGTAGCATCCACCTTCACTCCCGAAAACTGGAGTTCCTGCACCCGGTAAAGAAAACCCAGGTAATACTTACGGCCCCTCCCCCTGCAGATCCGTTGTGGGATGCCTGTCTGACCGGATAATCTCCAAATTCCAGGTGCCCTATTCCAGCCAGGGATTGGTACGGGAATACAACTGGAATTTGTAATTCAGACTTTAACACCTCCTGCCTTTTTATCCCCAAGCCTGGAAAGGGAAAAGGCTGAATTTATCGCTATCTAAAATCCTGACTATTATTACTTTAATCTCTAATTTTGAATTTTAAACTTTAAGTAACCAGGTATTTAATACCAACAAGCCCTATCAGCCGAAAAGCGCAAGGAAGTCGCTCTGAAAGAAGCTATCTTGATCCCGGGGGTTTTGGGGGATTTCCCCTTTGCGGCTTCAGAAATTTGAAACCCTCCTGACCGCTTGAAAAATCAGTAAAACAGCAAACCCTGAACTTTGAACCTTCAGAAACTGCCTACTGCCTACTGCTTACTGCCTACTGCATACTGCCTACTGCCTACTCCTTCAAATAGTGCACCTCCCAGGGCCCAATCCCGGTGATCTGCAGTACAGTTCCCGGCTCCAACCAAACAGAGTGAACGGCGCCGCGGGCATTCACGTAATAATCTCCGGGCACAAACTCCCTCGCATCTTCCCGACCGGCATTTTCACCAAAGGCAACCGCAGCTTTCCCTTTCAGGATGGTGACGCGCTCGTCCTTGGGATGCGTGTGCGGTGGCATCACCATGCCCTGATCCACCTTGAATCGAAGCGTGAACAGGTCATTTGCCTTGGGGCTACCCTCAAGGGCGGCCAACTGGCAACCTGATGGCAGGTTCGGGGGACAGGGCATCCATTGAATTTCACTGGCAAGGACCACATGTTGCACCGAGCCCTCGGGAAATTGCATTTCACCAATCTGGGCTTGGAGAGGGCTTAATCCGAGGGTGATCAGAGCCAATATTAGAAATCGAAGGTGAGTCTGCTTATTCATCTGTAGGGAGGTTAGAGTTTTTAATGGTGTTACGCCTCTACAATATATTCTTTTTAAGGCATTCAGGAAAGCTGAAGAGGACTTTCGGAGCATTCAGGTCCGTAATCCTTACACCCTTGAGCCTTGAACTTTAAACGGAAAAAGGAACTGCAAACTCCTCAACGCGTCAGCGCCAATGCCTTCTCCCTGATGATCTCTGCCACCGGACGTCCCTCCAAATGGCTTTCCAGCCAGCTCAGGATATCCAGGTACAGAAAAGCGCGCTTCTCATAGGGGTGGTCTTCGTAGGCCTTCAGGCGCTCATACAATTCCTGGAAGGCTGCTTTCAGGTCATGGGGATAAATAGAGCCCATCTTCCTCAAGAATTTGATCATCTCTCGCTGCACGCCGTGAAGCTCGTTCATTTTGATCAGGAATTTATAGGTGCTTTTCAGCTGAACCTCGAGATGGTAGTCCATCCCCGCCTCATAATGGGCAACCAGAGAGAGCACCCGGGCAAAACACATCAGGTCTTCTCGGACCTTGAGGTTGCGGTTGCGTATGATCTTATTGAGGTATTTGATACA
>SBFL01000072.1 GCA_006227965.1 Bacteroidota bacterium
CAGAGGAATCCATAAGCACAGGGTGCAGGGCAGAGGGGTCTCCGGTTCCAAGTACGAGGAGCGTATCTGAACGGACCTGATATTTCAGGGCGGGTATATGGTCTGGAAGTGTTTTCAGGCCCGCGTAGAGCGTAAAAAGCTTCATATTGCTGGCCGGAGTGAAGTACTTTCCGGCGTTCCACCTGTAAAGCGTATCCCCCTGCCCGGCATCCACCATTAAGAAACCCGTGAATTGTTCCCCCTCCTCAATATACTGAAGCTGCTTTCCCAGGAATTTCTGGGTCCTGCGCTGGGTAGAGCACCCTGAAAAAACAAGTGCCAGCAGAAGCGTGACACCTAGAAAACAGACTGGAATGTTTCGGGCAGTAGGCAAGGGATTCGCAGCAGTTAATCGAATATTTCTTTTAAATATCAAAATTTTAACGGAAATTAAGCAATAAAATAAGTTCGTTTCGACTTAATTTTGAATAGACAATCTAACTAAAAACAATCTGAACAATGGCAATAGGTATGCTGGAGTACACCAAAACCGTGCTCCAAAAAGTCAGTTTCGATGCCCGTCTATTCAGCAGAGAACTGAAAAAGGCAATTGACCGACTCCTACCAAATGAACTTGCAGAGCTAAAAGAATGGCTGATGCTGTTCGTCACAGACAAGCCTGAACTACAGCAATCGCTTGTTTATTTACCGGTATAACAAACAGCCCCGCCTTTGCGGGGCTGTTCGTTTTAGTCAGTCCCGTCAGGAGGCCTTCCCGGACGGGGACGGACTGATAATCTTTACATCCTGAAAGGTTATAGCCCCCCGTACCACTGCGGAAATTACCTCCCTGAGGGCCTCGGTTATCTGATGTTTCAATTCCTTTTTATGGTAAATCAGGCTAACCTCCCTGGCCGGGGGCGGGTCCTCAAAAAAACGAAGGTTGCCTTTGCGTTTTTCATCCAGTCCAAGGGTGTGCAAATAGGGCAGCAGGGTCATGCCCATATGTTCATCCGAAAGGTTTAGTAGCGTTTCGAAACTCCCACTCTGTAGCTGGAACCGCTCATTTTCCCCCTGCCCGGTAGCCTTGCAAAGGTTGATAACCCCATCGCGGAAGCAATGCCCGTCTTCCAGCAACAGGATGTCGCATAAATCCAAATCTTCCGGGTTGAGCTTTCCGGGGGCCGCCAACCGGTGTCCGGCAGGGGTATAGGCAACGAAGGGCTCATAATAGAGCGGCCGCTCCACCAGGAAATCCTGCTCCAGGGGAGTGGCTGCAATGCCTGCATCCAGATGTCCTTCCGACAGATTTTTGATAATCTGCTCCGTGTTCTGTTCCCGGATGACCAGGTGGACTTTCGGATACCGGCCTATAAAGGTCTTAAGAAACATGGGCAGCAGGGTGGGCATCACCGTGGGGATGATCCCCAGGGTATAGGTACCCCCTATATATCCCTTTTCCTGGTCGACGATGTCCCGGATCCTCGCTGCTTCATTGACGATGTTCCGGGCCTGATCCACAATTTTCTGTCCGGCCTCTGTGATTGAGATGGGTTTTTTGCCCCGGTCAAAAATCTGCAGGTCGAGCTCGTCCTCCAGTTTCTGTACCTGCATACTCAGGGTGGGCTGGGTCACAAAGCACTTTTCGGCTGCCAGGGTAAAGTTCCTGTACTCGGCCACGGCCAGGACGTATTGGAGTTGGGTAATGGTCATAGAGAATACTTATGGGCCCTATAAAGGTATCAATTCTCTTGATTTAACAGCCTGCCCTTTCGGAATCCGGGATGCGCTTTTCATTGTACCCCTTCCCCGGGGTATAACTTTGATACACAAATCAACACGACTACATTTTTGCCCAGGATCATTCTTTTGCATTTAATAACTTGACTATCAAACGAAGCTGTCCCAAATGATAGATATCGTGATGCACCATTCCCGTTAAGACGAACTCATAGGGGAATAAGCCTCCGAAATCAGGGTCGTAATATTCCCTGGCGAGGAAATCATCCTCTTTATCCTGCAGCAATTCAATCAGCAGTGTCAGACTTCTGTCATAATCTGATTTCAATTTCTTCCAGCCCAGGGCCTGCAGTTTGTCCGTGGGCAGCCAGTTTTCTTCGCAATCATCTGTTTTACTTCCCGTACCATATTTGATTTTCAGCAGGGTTTCCATCCGCCAAAAAGTCAAATGAGAAATTATTTCAGCTACACTGTGAAGGTTGTCCAGAGGTCTTCTGAAAACCTGCGATGCATCAATTTTATCCAATGTTTGCTCATAGGTCGGGCCCACCCATGGTTTGCCTAATTGGATCTCTTTCATTTGTCGAATCAGTGTTTGAATCCGATAATTCATTGGCCTTGTTTTTTGCCTGGTTGATTGAAAATAAAAATAGGGTTATTTCTTCTTATAGCTGACGGGCAAAGATACAGGAGAGGCGTTTTGCGTCCCAGTCTTTGTCCCCGAAGTGTCAGATGTGGGTGACGAGCTGTAATTCTTCCGATGGAAGTAATAATAAATGCCTACAGGGCAATTTCCATTTGGATGTTGCACCTGCGGTACGGGGAATCGACAGCGGGAATTTCCCGGAACCCGAGTTTTCGGTACAGGTTGATCGCGGGTTCGAGAATGGTATTGCTTTGGAGGAATACCCGTTTTGCTCCACTGTCACGGGCCTTTTTGAGTACAGCCCGGCCCAGGGCCATACCGATTCCAAGGCCCTGACAATCCGGGGCCACCCCCATCTTGGAAAGTTCGAAATCAAAATCGTCCCGGTCTGAAGGCAGCAGGGCACAAACCCCTGCAGGCACTCCTTTAAACAGGGCAACCAGAATATGCCCACCCCTGTTTAGGATATGCGTGTCCGGGTCGTGGAGGATCTGGTAGTCCTTTTCCTCCATTTCGAAATACTGGTGGATCCACCATTCATTCAGTTCCCGGAATGCCTTCCGGAACTGGGGTTCATAATCGCGGATCTCGACGGTTACCATAGCCCTAGTCCAGTTCGTTCCAGATCTTCTCAATCAGGGCC